>CANHPK010000208.1 GCA_947462525.1 Roseiflexaceae bacterium
GCAGCGATTGCGCGTGCGTTGTCTGCACATCTCGAGGTCGGACTCATCCGGAATGTAGGACATTGTATTCGGCGCGAGGCACCCGATGCGTTCGCCGCGATGGCCGTCGAATTTCTGAAGCGACACAAGGAACACTAATGCCATTCACGTATGACCTGTCCGAAGCTACTGCATTGACCCGTGCGCTGGTTGCCATCAAGTCGTATCCGGGCGCAGAACATGCCTGCCAACAGGCGGTTGCAGATTGGTTCGTTCGCCACGGTATGACGCCCGAAATCTGGCAGACCTCGGCTGCGCCGAACGTGATTGTCAAAATCCACAACGGCGATGGGCCGACCATGCTCCTGAACGGTCATGTCGACACCGTATTGGCTGCCGAGGGATGGGACTGTGATCCGTGGGATGGTCGATTGGACGGCGACCGGCTCTATGGCCTCGGTGCATGCGACATGAAATCCGGCGTAGTTGCGAATATGCTCGTGACGCGGGCGTTTGCGCAGCACCTCGATGCGTGGCGTGGTACGCTCATTTTTTCATCGGTGGTCGACGAAGAAGCCTATTCGATCGGCGCAAATGCGATGATCGAACAAGGGATTCGTGCCGATTACTGCATCGTGTCCGAATCGGTACACCCCACCATCAACATCGGTGCCACCGGCAAAATCCTTGTGCGCGCTGAAGTCATCGGCAAAGCCGCCCATGGCTTCATGCCATGGCAGGGCATCAATGCGGCCAGTGAAGGTGCCAAGTTTGTCACGAAAGTGGACGGGCTCCCGCTCGGCAAACATCCCCGCATCCCCGCTTCGCAATCGATTTTGTCCTTCCTCAGTGGTAGTGCACAATATGTCGTCACGATCCCCGAAAACGCCGAGATTTTGGTGTCACGGCAGACGGTCCCGGGCGAGACACGTGAGGTTGTGATGCAGCAAATGCAGGCTGTGGTCGACAGATTGAACTCACCCGCCACCTTTCGACTGACGACCCCGCCCCCGTACTACCCGCCATTCGAAATCGCGCCCGATCACCCATTGGTCACGGCGATGCAGCATGCGTATCATGATGAATGGGGCGAGCCTGCCGAACTACGCTATTCGACGGGCGTCTCCGACGCCAATCTCACCGCAGAATTGGCACATATCCCGACGCTGCTGTATGGCCCATGGGGCGACAACTTCCATCAATGCAACGAGTGGGTCAACCTCCCTTCCATCATCAGTAGCTGCAACATGTTTACCGCGGTAATCCGCAAACTGCTGCCCGCATAACATTGCCCACAAGAGCGCCCCACAGCATGCTGTGGGGCGTTTTCGTATTCAATTGCACTGTCCGTGTGCGCGTGCTACCCCAAAACGCTCGTGAAGGTGTATGTGCCTGCCCCGAGGGTGACCGTTGGACCGTGCTGCGTATCGGTCGTGGCGACCTTTTTGCTGTCGAGTCGAATGCTCTTGCGGTCAGACGTCGGCACGATGACATCGGCTGCACAGCCAGGCGGGATGGTGACGGTGAGGGTCAGGTGTGTGCCTTTGTGCTTCCAAGCGCTCTTGTAGGTGCCGAACTGCGATGTATACGCGCCCGAAACCTCACGGATGCCGCCGCCGGGCTGCGGTGCAATCAGTGCGGTCTGGAACCCGGGCTGATCCGGATGGTCGCAGATACCCACCATCACCCGCATCATCCAATCACCCACACAGCCGTAGGCGAAATGGTTGAATGAGTTCATGGTTGGAGTCTGCAGGCCGAATTCGTGGTGAATCGAATCCCAGCGCTCCCACATCGTGGTTGCGCCTTGGGTGACGGGGTACAACCATGATGGGAATTCTTGTTGGAGCAACAGGCGATAGGCGGTCTCGTTGGCGCCACCACGGGTGAGGGCCGGCAACAGATGCATGGTGCCCACAAACCCCGTCGACAAGTGCGTTCCACGACGGGCAATCTCGAGTTTGAGACGATGTGTCGCCGGTGCAATGAGGTGCTGCGGCAACAAGTCGAGATTGAGCGCGAGCGCGTAATTTGTTTGTGTCTCGGCATTGAGGGGCATGTTGAGGTGCACGAGGTGCGAGTGGACGTTCGTGACGTCACCCACGACCGCGCCTGATTCGGCGACGTGGGCTGCGTTGAAGGCAGCGCGGACGTCAGCGGCGAGCTTCGTGTATGTTTCGACCGCTGGGGTGTTCCCCACTGCTGCGGCCATCTGTGCCATCAGCGTTGCGTCGTGTGCCCAATAGGCGGTTCCAATGAGGTCGCGGGCTGTGGCCGAGTCCATGGCGACCCAATCGCCGTAGTCGTTGCCGCGGCGGTTGAGCCGGCGCAGGTTCGGGTTTGTCTCGAGCAGGAACTGCATCCAACGCTCCATCGCACCCCAGTTTTCGGTGATGAAGGTGGTGTCGCCGTACATGCGCCACAGGGTCCAGGGCACGACGACGCCACAGTCACCCCAGGCCGGCGCACCCTCGGCTTCGACGACGATGCGTGGTGCGACATCGGGGAACGCACCCGATGCATTTTGGCCGTCGCGGACGTCGCGCATCCACTTGGTCAGATAGGCGGCACTGTCCATCTGGTAGATACCAGTGCGCACATAGATTTGCATGTCGCCGGTCCAGCCGAGGCGTTCGTCGCGTTGTGGACAGTCTGTTGGGACCGAAAGGAAGTTGCCGCGCTGGCCCCAGCGGATGTTCTTCCAGAGTTGGTTGAGCAACTTCTCGGAGCTCTTGAATTCGCCGGTCAGCGGGGCATCGACGTGCATCACGCAGCCATCGACGTCGTCGGCATGGGGTGCTTTGTCGAGTCCCGTGATTTCGACAAAACGAAAACCTTTGTAGGTGAACGTCGGTTCAATCCACCGTTCTGTGCCGTCGAGGATGAAGGTATCGGTCTGCTTGGCAGCCCGCAGATTGATAGTGTGGAGTGAGCCATCGGGGTTGAGGATTTCGCCGTAGCGGATGGTGAGTTTGTGCCCTGCGGGACCGTGCACTTTGAGGCGCATGTAGCCCGCGTAGATTTGCCCGAAGTCTACGATATAGACCTTGGGTGCGGGTTGGGTGACGCGTTTGACTGGCAGTGACTCGATGATGCGCAGCGGCGGGGATGTGTCGGGGCTCATCACACCGGCGTAATTGATGGTTTTGACTTTCTTCCAGCCCGCGCTGACCGCCGGGTCTGTGTCCCACCCATGGGTTTGGCGGCTGTAGTCAATTGTTGCCCCCATATAAAAATCTGCTGCGCGGATGTAGCTGTCGCGCCCACGCCAATCCTTCGATGTGACGACGGTTTGGGTGCTGCCGTCGGCGTAATTGACCACCAGCCGACAACGAAATGCAGGGTGTTTGCCATAATTGGTGAAGTTGTTTTCAAAACCCAGGTAGCCGCTGTACCAGCCGTCGCCGATGTGGGCGGCAAGGAGCTGCTGCGACGCACCGAGCATATCGGTGACATCGTATGCCTGATACATGACCCGATGGTGATAATCGCTCCAGCCCGGCGTCAATATGCGGTCGCCCACAACGGTGCCATTGATGCGCACCTCGTAGACGCCCAATGCGCTGACATACAGGGTCGCGCTACTGACTGCACCGTTTGTTTTGAATGCATGGGTGAGTTGGGCTGCGGGGGCGCTTAGTTGGCCCTCGTCTTTGGCGGACGGGAACGCAATCCAGGCAGCGTCGTCCCATGCGCTTGCGGGGATCCCGTGCTGCCAGAGCGCGGTGGTGCTCCAGCCACTCGCGACGTCGTGTTCATCCCAGATACGTACCTGCCAATAGACTGTTTGGCCGGCCGCCACCGCAGGTCCGGTATAGCGCACGGATGCGCTCAAGCCGGCCTCTTGGCGGCCGCTGTCCCAACGCAGGGCGGCGTCTTTTTTGAGGGCAGAGGGTGCATCGGCGACGCGGATTTGATATGCAGTTTGGCGCGCGCCGTTGCTCCCACCGCTCAAGCGCCAACTTAAGCGGGGATGAGGCTCTTCGACGCCGCGTGGTTCGATCAGATATTCGGTTCTCAGACCGACAGGACGGATGCTAGGCATGGAACGCTCCTTTGCAGAGAATCACGACGGTGTGTGCTTGTATCCTACCAAAAATCCCGCACTCTGAAACAGAGTGCGGGACTGCGAGCAACTCCACGGTGTCGTGGGTTAGTTGCCTTTTTTGGCTACCACGATGTTTGCGCGGACCTTGTGACCACGGATGGTCGCGCGGTTCAACACATCGATGACCTTGCGGGCATCGCGGGACGGAACGCTCACATACGAGAACCCGTCGTGGAGCTCGATGCTGCCGATAAGGCGGCCGGGGATGTTGGCTTCGTTGGCGATGGCGCCGACGATGTCACCCGCACGGATCCCCTTTTCGCGGCCGATATCGAGC
>CANHPK010000209.1 GCA_947462525.1 Roseiflexaceae bacterium
AGTGTGCCAGCAGCCGGCGTGGATCGCATGTACGGGGTCAATGTCGGGATTGGTGTTGCATCGAGCTCGCCGTTGAATTCGAGAATTTCGGTTGTTTCGAGGGGCACCGCGTACCGTTCGATGAGCCGACCAAGCGTGTCGGACTCGTCGATACGGGCAATTGCACCAGCCGGCAACATCATCGTGACCGTTGCTGTGTCACGTGCGGGCAGTTCGAGGACAACAGCCACAGACCCATCTGATGCAACAGACAGCAACGCAGCTGATGGCTGCGTATCGGCTGACAACGCTTCGGCGGCCTGTGTTGACTGGATGGTCAAGCCCCACAGCAACACCCAAATGAGTCCCGCATACAGCAGCATCTTGGCGCGGGGAGCAATCACAGTTCAATGACCTTTACAAAATTTGTGGTACCACCCATCGCAATGGGATGTCCACCAACGAGCACAACTTTCACTCCTTTGGGGAACAAGCCATGACCAACAAGCATGATTTGGAGCATATCAATCAAATCATCGAGCTTGGTCACCAACCGTCCTTGGATTGCATGGATCCCCCACACCAGCGACAAGCGCTGGACAGTGCCAGCCTCGGGCGAGACTGCAATGATGGGGATCGATGGACGGCTCCGCGCGATGAGTCGTGCAGTCAACCCACTCATGGTGAATGCAACTATTGCGACAGCCCCGACCTCAGCGGCAATCCCACAGGCCGCATGGCTCATTGCGGCCGCAACAGCATCCGCTGGGCCATGTGAACGGACCGTCGGCGCGCCTCGTACAGGATGACGTCCCGATCGCTCGGTCTCAAGGGCGATGCGATGCATCATCTGCACGGCGTCGACCGGCCAGGCGCCGGTCGCGGTCTCGCCGCTCAACATCACCGCATCGGTGCCGTCGATAATCGCATTGGCAACGTCGCTCGCTTCTGCCCGCGTTGGCCGCGGGTTACGAATCATCGAATCGAGCATCTGTGTTGCCGTAATCACGGGGACGCCCATGTAGTTGGCGGCTTCGATGATACGCTTTTGGGCAAGCGGTACTTGTTCTGGGGGCATTTCGACCCCCAAATCACCACGCGCCACCATCACTCCATCGCAGAGCTGCAAAATCGCATCGAGATCATCGAGTGCCTCAGGCTTTTCGATTTTGGCGATGACGCCTACCGACGCGCCGTGCGCAGCGATCGCATCGCGAATCAGTTGCATGTCCGCCGCACGCCGCACAAACGACAACGCGACGTAGTCTACCCCTTGCGACAACCCAAACGCCAAATCGACGCGGTCTTTGTCGGTTAACGCGGGGATACTGACCGCCACACCGGGGAGATTAATACCTTGGTTCTGGCGCAGTTCACCTCCTGCAACGACGACCGTTGTGACGTCACGGGCACTCACCGCAGTGACCAGCAAATCGATGAGTCCATCACTCACCAAAATATGATCGCCGATTGCCACATCCTGCGGCAGGTGTGTATAGGTTGTTGATACACGCGCCGAAGTGCCTTCGACCGGATCGATGGTAATGATCAATGGGGCACCCGGCTCGAGCACCACAGACTGGCCGCCGACGAGTGTTCCCGTCCGAATCTTGGGACCTTGTAAATCCTGCAGAATCGCAATCGGGCGATGTGCACGGGCTGCAGCTGCACGCACTTCTGCGATGCGCCGTGCATGATCCGTGTGCGTGCCATGCGAAAAATTCATGCGCGCGACGTTCATCCCTGCTGCAATCAATGCGTCCAACTGCGTCGGGGATTCGGTGGCTGGACCGATGGTGGCAACAATGCGCGTACGCCGTGTGGTAGATAACATAGTCTCTCCGGGTAGTGCATCATATGGCTACGGTGACGAGCCACACCGTTCGGCGCACTGGTTTTTCCTCAATAGCGTCTATTATCGCTCAAAAACGGACGAGAGGCTGCAAACGCTCCAGCAACGCGCCACCGATCCCACTCACCGCATCGAGATCCGCCAACGTTTTGAAGGGGCCGTGTTGGGTGCGATATGCCACAATGCGCTCCGCCATGCTCGCTCCCACGCCTGGTAGTTGTTCGAGTTCGGCAGCGGTTGCTGTGTTGATGGCGATTCGTTGCGGTTCGGTGGGCTGAACAGTTGATGGAACGGAGTTCGTTGGCTCAATCACGGGCGGGATATTGATGTGCTGGCCATCGGTGATATGCTCGGCCATGTTGACCGCTTGATAGTCCGCATCCGCAGTCAACCCTCCCGCTGCCGCAACCGCAGCACCGACTCGTTCGTGGGCAGCGAGTGCATATAATCCGGGGTGTGCAACTGCCCCCGTCACATAGACCACCAGCGCTGGTAGCGCAGTCGGTTCGACCTCGGGGGCTGCTTCGAACTGGGTCACTGGCGGATCTGCAGGGACAACCGGTGCATCAATGACTGCTTTGGGGGCCACCACAAACCACGTCACCAGGAGCACGCCAGCGATCAACACCACCCAGATCACGACTGCCGCTACCCGTTGGGGGACAATCTGCCGCATGGGACACCTCCTTGCAAACAATCAACAGTAGTACTACCGTTCATTGCCTGCAAAAAGGTACGCGGACAGCGATTATTCCACCTCGCGGTCGACGCTCCGCGGTGACGTTGCGGCGGTCTTCCGCACGGCGGGAGCTGCGGCACGCGGGGTCGCCGATTTTTTGGTACGGACCGATGTGGATGTTTTGGTCGAGGCGACGCTCGCACGCTTGGTGCCGGCGCTTTTGGCTGGCGTCGCCGACGTACTGGTACGCTTCGTTGCGGGCTTTTTTGCGGGTGTTGCTGCCACTCGTTTGGTACTTTTGGCACTCTTGGGCGAAGCGGTACTCCGCTTGGGTTTTGCTGCGGCCGCATTGCGGGCAGCACTCGCACGGGCTGCAGCAGCCCCACGACGTGGCGGTTTGGCAGCCTCGACCGCCGGGTCATAGGTAGCGACCTCAGCCAGATCGTTCACGATGTAATCACAGTTTGGGTACCCACTGCATCCATAGAACGGCCGACCAAACGCACCTTTGCGCTTGAGCAATTCGTGTGCGCTACACTTTGGGCAGGTTATCCCCGTTGGTTCAGGCGGGGCAACTGGCTTCCCGGTTTTGTCGAGTCGTAGCGTCCCTTTGCAACTTGGGTACCCCATACATGCCAGAAAGTTACCGAAGCGGCCGCGGCGCACCATCATCGGTCCCTTGCATGTGGGACATTCGACGTCGGGCATCGGCGCGGTATCGATTGTTTTCAACACGATGGCGCCATCGGTCCGCACGAAATCGCTGGTGAACGAGCAATCGGGGTACCGCGTACAGCCCACAAACTCGCCTTGACTCCCAAACTTGACCATCAGCATCCCGGCATCACACTTTGGGCACGGCAATGCCGTGACGGTGTCGACACGTTCCTTGCGGGCATGTTCGAGCGCCACCAAAAACACTTTGTAATACTCGTCGACTACCGCCAGCCACTTTTCGTGACCCTCTGCAACCAGGTCGAGTCGATCTTCGAGGAGCGACGTGTAGGGATAGTCGACGATTTTATCGAAATCTTCGACCAATAAATCATTCACCTTTTCGCCCAGCGTCGTCGGGATATACCGACCAGCGGCAACTTCGACATACTTGCGGTCGACAATGGTCGCCGTAATCGTCGAGTACGTCGACGGCCGACCAATGCCCAATCGCTCGAGCTCTTTGATGAGGGTAGCGTCGCTGTAGCGCGGCGGCGGCTCGGTAAAGTGTTGCAGCGGCGACAACAAGTGCAATGCCAATGCTTCGGCAATCGCCAAGACGGGCAAGCGGCGCTCTTTGTCTTCGTCTTCTTCACCATCGTCGAGGCCGACATTATAGACCGCCAAAAATCCAGGCACCTTGAGCACCGAACCGGTCGCACGGAAGGTGTAGGGGCCTTTGGTCGCCTGGTCTGCCGGCAACACCGTGCCCGCGGCAATATCGACGGTCTGCGAGTCAAATACCGCTGGGGCCATCTGACTGGCAATGAAGCGCTTCCAAATCAAGTCATACAAGCGGGCTTGATCGTGGTTCATCTTGCCACGGATCTCGTTCGGATTGCGCGCCGCCAGCGTCGGACGGATCGCCTCATGCGCTTCTTGCGCACCTTTTGCTTTGGTGATGTAGGTATTCGGTTTGGTCGGGATCGCATCTGCACCGTAGGTTGCACTGATGTATGCACGGGCCTCGTCTTGTGCGTCTTTGGCGACATTGACACTATCGGTACGCATGTAGGTGATAAGGCCGACTGCACCTTCGGAGCCACCAATATCGATGCCTTCGTAGAGTTGCTGCGCAACCATCATGGTCTTTTTGGCCGAAAAACCAAGTTTGCGTGATGCTTCCTGTTGCA
>CANHPK010000210.1 GCA_947462525.1 Roseiflexaceae bacterium
TCATGTTCGGTGCCATGCGAAACCTGCATGCGCAGCGTGCATAGCCTATTGGATTTACATAACAACCGCCGCGGATGACACGACGACCAGTCGCCGATAGGTCGTTGCGGCCATCATCAGCCCGGTATGGGTACAGTGTATCGAGCGAGTGGGTCCACTCCCATACACCGCCGGCCATATCGAGCACGCCCCATGGGCTTGCCCCTGAGGGGTACAGACCGACCGGCTGGAGCGCAAGGCCTGATTCGCGGGTAGCCGCGCGTGAGACTTGCCATTCGTCCCCCCAAGGGAACAGTCGTCCATCCGTTCCGCGTGCTGCACATTCCCACTCGGCCTCGCTCGGCAGACGATATGCTATCCCGTCAATACGACTCTTCCAATCGGCATAGGCCATTGCCATGGGCATGGTGATATCGACGACGGGGAGGAGCGGATCTTGGCTCGCCTGCGTAGGCCAAGACAGCGGTGTCGTTCCGCCTGCAGCGACCCACAATGCGTAGTGCCCAATCGTAACCGGCGTTTGCCCGATTGCAAAAGCGTCGAGAGAGACGGGATGCTGCGGTGATTCTTCGCGGTAGGATTCGCGGGTGCCGCTGTAGTGTTGTGCGAGCGACGAGAGATCGGCTACGGGTGTCCCCATCAAGAAGGTCGTTGCAGGGATCTCGATGAAGGTGGTGTGTGGGGCGGTGCTCACGATCGTACCTCCCAGCTACTGCCGTGTTCGTTGCGTGTAATCCCTATCTGCACGGGGAACAAATCACGGACCTCGGCGACGTGGGTAATCACCATGATGGTCCGAAAGTCTGTGCTGATAGCGTTGATTGCTTCGACCAGTCGTTCGCGCCCATGGGCATCCTGTGTGCCGAATCCTTCGTCAATAATCAAGGTCTCGAGTCGATGGCCGGCGCGGTGTGCGAGTAAGCGCGACAGGGCAATGCGCAGTGCAAAGCTGATCCGGAAGGCTTCACCGCCCGAAAAAGCCTCGAGTGGACGCGTCCCGGCGGCGTCTGAAACTTCGAGTTCCAACGTTTCGCGTGCGTTGCCAGTCTGGGACGTTGCGCTGGTGTTGATGTTTAAATACAGTTGGTTATCGGTCATACGACTCAGGATGCGATTGGTTTCGCGTTCGAGTGCAGGTACTGCAAAATCGCGGATAAGCATCGCCTGCAGACCCTTGCTGGCAAATGCCTTTTCGAGAGTGTCGTAGCGCCCATGCAAGACGGTTGCTGATTGGAGTTGGGTGTGGAACTCTTCGATCCGTGATTGTGATTGGTATGCGGCTTGTAGCTTGACGCGTAGTTGGCTCGCAAAGTCCGTGCGACTGTTCAGATCGACCTCGGCCATCGAGGCGAGTTGTGCCGGCGGTGCCGATACATCGCGGTCACCGAGCAGGGGGAGGAGCTCGGTACATCGGTCTTCGATGCGTTTGAGCTCATGTTCTGCCTGCTGCAGTGCGTGCGTGGCTAGCTGGAGCTGCTCTGTGGTATCTGTGCTGCGTTGTTCGAGCGCAGCGGCCCGTTCGATCATCACTGCGAGTTGGGCGTGGTCAGCGCGTGCGTGTTGCAGGCCTTGCAGTTCGGTCCAGAGGGCTCCCACACGCACGGGGTCGTAGGCAAGTTCCGCGAGTTGGGTTTGTACCACAGACAGCAGTTCTTGGGCTTCGTTGTCGATGCGATTCTGTGCAAGGTCTGTCTCAAAGCCGGCTATCGATCCATCGAGCGACGCAACACGGGCTTTTTGGGATTCGATGGTCGCCATTTCGATTGCTAGTTGGGCAGCGCGCCGCTGGTTTGCACTCCGGGTGGCGGCTTTGACGGTGAATGATTGCACGTGGCCATCGAGTTCGCGCACTGTTTGCTCAGCAGCTGCCTTGGTTTGGTCCGGGGCGTGCGCAGTCAACGCGTTGCGTTGGACGGTGAGGTCGGTTCGTGCGGTCTCGAGCCGTTCTGCATCGATCTGTTCGGCGGTCAACGCCGCAATACGGCGCCGTAACTCAGGAGCGGCTTTGCTGAGCGTTGTGCATTCGTTGAGGGAAACTTCGATTTCTTGCAAGCGGTTGAGCGCAGTTTTGACTGCGGCGGTTTGTTGGGCGTACGAGGTACGCAGAGCGTCTATTTCGCGCTGGATGGTTTCTTGCGCAGATTGATAGTGCGCTGCATCCATGAGCGTCTGACAGGTGGGACATTTTTCGTTGATGCTGAGGCTATCGAGTTTTTGTCTGAGCGCGACACCTGCGTCGGTGGTAGCGCGGTGCTCAGCGGTCAGTCGGGCATGTGTCGCCGAGACATCCGCTCGTTCGGCTTGGAGCGTCATGCTGCGCGCATCGGCGCTGTCGCACTGTGCGAGTTGTTCGTGGAGGGTCGGCAGGTCTACCAGCCGTTTGGCCACAGCGACGTGCTGTGCCTCTGTTCGTTCGATTTCTTGACCGAGCGCCTGGATGCGGTCGAGTGTCCGTTGTGCATCACGAATGTGGAGCATCAGTGCATCGCGTTGCGCAGTGATACGGTGCAATTGCGCTTCGTCATCAGCAGCCTCTTCAAGTGCACGATCGAGATCGGCTGCTTCGCGCTGGCGGGCTTCGGCATCGGCGAGTGCGACCCGCAATTGTTCGCGTTCGGCATTTGCACGGTCCAAGGTGCGTTCGATGATGGCACGCCGTTGGGCGATTCGCTGCTCGGCTTCTTGTTTCTGTGCGGTCAGGGAATCATACTGCGTACGCATCGTATTGAGCGCGTTGTAGCGCGCTTCGACTTCTACGTACTCGGCATACCGTGCTTCGATTTCTGAACGAAGAGCAAGTTGCGCATGGGCTGCCGCCAATTCGGCGGTGACGTCGCTGTGCCGTTGGGTGTACAACGCGCGTTGATTGGCGAGTTGTTGGAGTGTCTGGCGTGCCGTTTGTCGGGATACAGCGCTGGTGGCGTAGGCAACAAACGAACGCGCCTGGGTCACGCGCGCTTCTGCATCTTGGAGTTGGCTGCTGAGCGTGGGTATGTTTGATACGTTTGCTTCGTCGACGGCCATTTGCCCTTGAATGTGGGCGATATCGCGTGCGAGTGTGTCGCGTTTGGATTTGGCCCGATCTTTGAAGGTGTTGTATTGGTCGATTTCGAGCATCTGCGCGAGCAAATCTCGTCGTTCTGTGGGTGCGAGTCGGGTGAACGCATCTGCTTGACCTTGACGCAGATACGCAGAATTGCTGAAAACTTCGTAGGACATCCCGACAATATCATTGGTTATTTTGGCTTGGGTGTCGCGGATTGTTCCACCGGTGAGCGAATCCCAGCGTGTCCGTTCGACGTCGGCCGCCTGGTACAGCTCCAATCGGCTCCCACCACGGGCGCTTTTGGCGAACGAACGATTGATGCGATAGACCACGTCATTGACCGCAAAGACGAATTCGACCGCCATGCGTTCTGCGCCACGGTACATGATTTCGGCACTGCTGAGTCGTGCTTCGCCCCAGAGCGCCCAATGAATGGCTTCGAGGAATGATGATTTGCCGGCGCCGTTGTCCCCCGAAATACAAGCAATGTGGAATGTTGTGAAATCAAAGACCGGCGTTTCGTTTCGGTAACTGAGAAAATTCTGCATTTTAATGGAGATTGGGATCATAGACTCGTGCCTTCTGTGTGGTTTGGTTCGACGAGATCGCGCACAATTGCTGTGGTGTCAATCGCCAGGCATGCGTTCCAGAGTGCTCCGAGTTGCGTCCGTTGGTAGTTCGCCTCTGCACGCAACGTCGTCAAGACTGTTTTGGCCTGGGTATGCGAGGTTAGGTGGGTATCGATGAGGATCTGATGGGCAGTGGCTGCATCTTGTATGATGCCCAGCCGGAGCTGCAGCTTCTCGAGGATGGTCACCAGTGGTTGTGCAGCCGGCAGGAGCACTTCCGGGAACGCTTCGATGGTATAGCGGAGTTTTTTTGCTTGGATGCGAACATCATGGAGTGTTTCGGTGTCGAGTTTGTTTGCCGGGGTGACCATTGGTGCGACCAATGCGGCAATCATCTGTGTGACCCGGGTCGACAGGTAGTGTGTCACCGTTGGTTCACTCGTGCCCTCGGGCGGCACCGTGCAGACGAAATGCGCGAAGTCAACGAGGAACTGCTGATGCTTGTCTGCTTCGATGAGTGCTTCGAGCTCGCGCAATGCCTTTTGTCGCAGGCGCTGGAGCGCCGTACGTATCTCGTGTGGGACGGTGCTGGTCCCGAGGATGCGTTTGACGTGTTCGGCAAATGCATCAGCATCGCGCACATCCCCGAGGAAGCGCGCCATGCGACGGAACCCCCGCCGATACTGTGCGATTTCTTCGCTCTCGTAGACGCTGAGTCCACATTCGAGCAACGAA
>CANHPK010000211.1 GCA_947462525.1 Roseiflexaceae bacterium
TGGTAGGTGATGTGCTCGGCCGGCAACAACGCTGGCCAATCAATGGTGGCACTGGCTGCCCCGCCTTTGGGGGTGCTGGTACCAGCGACGTACGGCTCCCAGGCTGTATTGGGTGCATCACCCGCGACGATCATTACGCCGACGACTGCCAACACACCAGCTTCGGATTGATGCACAAAATGCATTTCTGCTGCTGCTTTCACACCGTCGATGGCATGCTCGCTCGGCGTGTGAAAGTGGAGTTGCTTGAGCGTGTACACCTTCTCGCCGACGGTCAATGTGTTGCCGGCTGCAGGCACCGCTTGGACCGTGTGTCCGTTATTGACGAAGTCCGCTGCACCAGCGCTGTACCCAAAGACCGGGTCGGCGACATCGTTGGTCGATTTGGCCGTGATGTCGATGGGGGTCTGCGCCGTCCCGTCGATACAGAGCAGATAGGCGGGGTCGAGTTTGCCCCAGTGCTCTGGGCCTTCTTCGCCTTCGTAGGTCCAGTGTGCGGCCGCCTTGGTTGCTGCGGGGACTTCCGTCGGTACAACAGCCTGTCCTGCCGGTGCAGAACACCCAATCAACCCCATAACCAACAACGATGCGCCGAGTTTGACCAGCCGTGCGTGCGTTTTGGACATACGCTCCTCTATTGTCTTCAATACTGCTGTGGAGTGACGGTAGTATAGTAACGTATCTGTGGATTCTGCATGGCAGTTCGACGAGTAACCAGTACTTATTCATTGGATACGTCGTCGTCAACGACCGGGTCGGCTCACGGACGAACCCAATATCGTCGATGAGAATAGCACCGCCTGCATTTACTTCGACGAACTCGAACACAATGTTCTTCATTGGCCCAATTATGCTTGTCATGTTTACGGTGCCAGTCACCCAGCCGGTCGTGTTGCAGGCAATCGATTTGCAGTGAAAAGTTCCCATCATTTGTATGCACACTCAATAGGGTGAGGTGCTACAAAAACTCGAATTGACAACGTAATTTGAGAATCGCAGATACGGAGCACTTGCCGGGATTGTTGCCATCTGATAAATAGACGCAGGAGCGCCAGATGACGCCAGCAGGCGGCGCCCCGATGTGGGCTCCACACCAGAGAATCTTTGCCAAATAAACACCGAACTCATTGTCCAACCACTACCCGTTTCGAAACCACCATTCACGATGGTGTTTCGGGCAGCATCAGGATTTGGTGTCGCTGTAGGCGTCGCGCTCGACGTGGGCGTGACCGTGGGGGTTGCCGTTAGGGAGTGGGGCCAGGCTGTGTTGCGCTCCGTGTTTTGGTAGGGCTTTTCGTCGTTGTTCGTGTGTTTGTGCGTGTTTTGGGGACGATGCGTGTCGCTGTCCGCGTGCTGGTGCGTGGTTTAGGTATTGTGCGGATTACTGTTCGCGTTTTTGTGCGTGTATTGGTTTTGGTGAGCGTCGCAATACGCGCATACACCGCCGAGCCGCCTGACGCATGCGGTACTGACGGCCACTATAAGCAAGCAACCAATATCAACAGCAGCACGAGTCCCATTACCCGAGAGGAAGGTGTACCCATACAGCCTCGTTTCTATCCCTCATACGCGTTTTCAACGATATTCGACTATCCTGGGCCATCATCGCCTAATAGTAATCAACCAGGCGTGTCGGGCTACTGACAAAGCCGATGTCATCCAGATAGACCGTTCCACCACCAGAGAGTATCACGTCAATAATGATTTCGCGACTATTGCCTGCATCAGCCGATAAATCGAGGGTACCTGTCACCCATCCCGCGGTATCGCATACTTCGATGTATTCTTCACTCAATGAACCGGCCGCAACGTACACGTCAAGATAATCCCCACCGAATCCACCACAACTGTTGCTTGAACCAACAATACGATACGAAAATCGTAAATACGGCGCACTCGAGGGCACAGTCACTGTCTGGAATATCTCGAAATTAGTTCCGTTCGTTGCCATCATAGAAGACCCGGAGTGTGGGGTTATGGCACCAAACCCTGTTGTTATCACAAAGCTCGAATTTGCCATCCAGCCACCAAATCCTTCGAATCCGCCGTTCACAATCGTATTGCGTGCGCGATCGGGATTCGGCGTCAGCGATGGCGTCAGCGTGCGGGTCGGCGTTGCACTGATCGTGCGCGTGGGTGTTTGGCTCGCGGTCGGAATCTGGGTCGGTAGAGCTGTACTCGTCTTGGTCTTGGTTTCCGTTAGCGTTGCACTGGGTTCAGGAATCGCTGTACTAGTCGCCGTTTTCGTTGGTGTATGGGTATTTGTCTGGGTCGGAGTCTCTGTCAACGTTGCACTCGGCACTTTCGTATTCGTTGCGGTCGGGCGTTCCGTATTCGTTGCACTCGGGTGTGCCGTACTCGTTGCAGTCAACGGTGCTGTAGCAGATGCGGTTGCGGGCTTTTTAGTCGCCGTGAGCGTCAGGGTACGCGACTTCGTCGGACTTTTGGTGGGCGTACGTGACTTTGTGCGTGTCTTGGTGGCTGTCCTGGTGCGCGTCGCAACGCGCCCGCTATTCCCCGCTTTCCCCGCGGCATGCGGTACGGCCGTCCAGTGCATGCAGGCTCCCACTATCGACAAAATCACTATTCCGGTCCGGAGGAAGGATATTTTCTGCATCGCTCTTCTTCGCTCCTCATCGAATCATTCACGCATCAATGACCACTCTACTATACAGACTTTTGAACAAACTGATAGATTCGTCGGGATTTATGCCGATACTGATGCAGCAGAGATACCGTGCGGAACGGCCCACCGTCCTGCATGGGATCCACCAGTCGGTCCGGTAGACTGACGAACCCGGTAGCGTCCATGAGTACGCACCTGCAGCATCACCATGCGTCACTGCGCAAACATCGCGAACGTCGGGTTATAAAACGAATAGCCGATGACTCCGAGGAAGAGCACTCCCAGCGCGAGTCGCCCAATCACAAAATAGCGTGCCACACTGGCTGCCCGTGTGTCGTTTGTGAGCTTCAATGTGCCTTCCGAAAAATCCATGTCGGTCACACCAAGCACCGTCAATAGCGTGAACAATACCAATATACCCGTGAACCAGTGATTCGTCGGTACGGCAAACAGATACCAAGTGACTGTGAGCATGCCTGCCAGGATGATGAGGTTGACGAAAAACACTGCCCACCGGCCGAAACTCTGGCGCACTGCGTACCCCATCGCACCAAAGACCCACAGACAGCACGCCAGCACAACCGAGAGGAGGAACGCGAGCACGGCGTCGATAATGAGTTGGACGAACCCTGTTCCCGATGTTTTGACAGTCATGGGTGACCTTTCGAATCAGCGCTTTATGACGACGTATGGAGAGCTCGTTCTCTGGTACGGTGTGCGCTGAATCGTCATGCGATTCGTTCAGTGTAGCATTCGTCGGTCGTACGCGTTATGCCGCCGCCCGTGTGCCCGCCGCTCGATACGTCTGCGTCACCTGGTTGGCATCGCACTGTGGAGCTTCATTCACCACTGGCATGTGTGTGTTGGGTATAATGCAGACACCAACCGACAGAAAGACCAAGTCCATGTACTACCCAGCCGAACTCATCCGTGCCCTCCACGCCGTCGTCGGAGAACGCGGTGTTGTTATGGGCGACGCAGCCCTGATGACCTACGAAGCCGACGGCTGTGTGATGGACCTGCACGCACCCAATATCGTCGTGTTGCCGCAGACGAGCGAACAGACTGCTGCCATTGTCAAAATCGCCCACCAGGCGCGCATCCCCGTGGTCGCCCGCGGCGCTGGGACGGGTTTGTCAGGCGGGGCGACGCCCATCCACGGCGGCATCGTCATTGCGATGACACGTATGGACCAGGTCCTCGAGGTCGATGCACCCAACCGGCGGGTCCGGGTCCAACCCGGTGTCATCAACTGGGAGTTATCGCAACAGCTCGCCCCACACGGCTATGCCTTTATGCCCGATCCGTCCTCCCAAAAAGCCTGCACCCTGGGCGGCAACATCGCCAACAACAGTGGCGGGCCACACTGCCTCAAATACGGCATGACGACCAATCATGTGTTGGCGTTGCGCACCGTCCTCCCGAATGGCGACTTGATTTGGACCGGCAACGGCCGCATCGACACCGTGGGGTACGATCTCGCCGGGGTCATGACCGGCTCGGAAGGCATGTTCGGCATCGTCACCGAAGCCTGGGTGCGCATGACCCGTCTGCCCGAGGCATTGCGGGTGGTGCTAGCGTTGTTCCCTGACATCCCATCTGCCTCGCAGACGGTGTCGACCATCATCGCCCGTGGGATTTTGCCGGCAGCGCTCGAGATGATGGACAAGCTGGCCATCAAAGCCGTCAACGGCATGTACAAACTCGGCTTACCCGACA
>CANHPK010000212.1 GCA_947462525.1 Roseiflexaceae bacterium
CCCGGCTGTGAAGCACGAAGGACACATTTGCCGCCGCTCAGGAGCTTGACCTTCTTGCCGACAATGGTACATACCGTCGGGGTATTGCTGACCACGGTCACAGGCAGACCCGAATCGGCATCAGCGGTGATATCGAACTCGGGATCATAGATCCGCTTGTTCATGTCGGGTGACACGGTGATGGTCTGGGCAGCGCCGACGACTGCAAACGAGCGAGCGACTTGCTCGGCTGGCTCCCAAATGCCGCTTGCATTTGTCCCGCCGGGTTGATCCGCGGTGAGACCACAGATGCCTTCTGCAAGCAGATGCACTTTGTTGGCAATAATGGTGCAGACCGTGGGTGTGGTGGATGCGTAGGTGATTGGCAGACCGGACAGTGCTGTCGCACCCGGGTCGAAATCAGGCGCAGTATACGTTTTGGCTGCAATGGGTGGGAACGTAATCGTCTGCTTCTTCTTGATTTTGAAGGTACGGGTTACCGGCGGCGCAGCAGAGTAGCCACCGCCAGCAGATGCATTGGCAGTGATGGTGCAGTCACCACCTGTGAGCATGCGAATCTTGCCGTCGACAATCGTACACACCGTCGGCGTCTGCGACGTATAGGTCACAGGACGACCAGCTGATGAGGTCGCACCCGGGTCAAAATCACCATCGCTGAGTGATTTGGTTGGTGGGGTTGCGAACGTGATGAATTGCCCGTTCGGAGTTGGTGTGGCGGTTCGTGTTGCTGTTGCGGTCGGCACTGGAGTATTTGTTGGTACAGGAGTGTTCGATGGAGCAACAGTGTTCGTCGGGGCCAAATTGGTAATGGTCATCGTACGAACGACCGGTGCTGCCGATGCCCATGTCTTGTTTGCTGTATCGTCACCACCGTTTTGGGTGGCTTCGACGATACACGAACCTGCAGATACCGGCGTCAGCTTATTGCCACTGACCGTACAGATTGACGGGGTTTTGGAAACGTAGGTGATCGGCAATGCAGAAGTAGCGCTACCGTTCATGGTGAACTGCGGGTCCGTGTAGTTTTTGGACGCAGGCAATGTAAAGGTAATCGTCTGGGGGAAGCCAATCGAGATGTTGTCGACCCAGAACGAAGCACCGGATTTTTTACCACCGGTTTTGTCAAAAGTTCCGTTCACAAAGATAAACTTCAAGTTGCCTGAGGTGACGGGAATCGTGAACGAAACGAATTGCCAGCCGGTTACCGTTGTCCCTGTCGTCTCGATGACTTTGTACTGCGTACAGCCCGTGGTATTGAGCAAATAGCCGAAGACGGCGAAGTCGTCAGCACCTGCCGCCGAATACCAATTCAAATTGACCACTTCGCCTGTTGTTGCTGCAAAGGTGTCGCTGACGATCGCGGGACCACGCAAAATGTGATATCCGGTCCCGCGCCAGTGTGAACCCATTTGCATGAATATTGCTTTGGTGCCCGCAGTAATTGCAGGTCCGCCAGGGATCGAGGTGACGACCGCCGCCGAAGATGAATACGTTGCATTGATTGCTGCATGGTCGTTGGTTGGCTTCGACCCGTTGCCAGCGTTGTATGTCGGCACTGAACCATAGTCCGGCGATCGTGTCCAGATTGCATCGTAGTCAGTCATGTCGGATGTTACACAGCCGCCCAAACTATCGACGCCCAGATCAATGAAATCACTTGTCTGACCAGCAAAAACCGACGTTGGAGCGCTGGCATTGGTAGTTGCGTCGGCAACATTCCCAATGACCCCGTTCCCGTTGACAATGGTCCATCCGGTTAGTCCGTCTTCAAAGCTCCCGTTCTTGAATTTGGTCGTGACACGTGCATCACTGGATTGCATCAGGTCTGCAGGCTTTGCTTCAGCAACAGCGCTCAGGCTGGTCTGAACGACGATGCACACCATCGTCAGGAGGAGCGCCATCGCCCGGTACGTTCGGTTCATGATTTTCCCTATCCTAGCATGTGAAACAGAATTTCTATGTGATTATATCATTTTTTAATATGTGTATTTGTTGAAATTATAGAATAAAAAATATGAAATAGAAACGCTTTGTGTGATTTGTTCGAGAATTCACTGTATATTGTTTGATTACATTTCCTTATTGAACAAATGTCAGATCAGAGGACAGCAAAAGGCCGGGTACACCCGTACCCGGCTCAGCGGTGATTGTATGTCCGTCTTCTAAGGTGTAGGCGTACGCGTCACGAGCGCACCGTGTTCGGGGGCACCGATAGCGATGATACTGCCATCGCGTAGCCCGATAATCGAGTTGACATAGCCAACCCCGATGCTGAAGGCGTTGGTGATTCCTTTGGGGATGGTGATTTGGTTGTTTTCGTTGCGGCCCCAACCAAACAACGTGCCGTCCTGCATCATGGCCATCGAATAGTGGCATCCTGCGCCGATAGCCTTCACGTCTTTGAGGTTGAGTGGGACTTTCGATTGGAGGAATCGATTGCCGCCCCACGCAACCACGGTACCATCCTGTTTGATTGCCATTGAGTGGTCGCACCCAGCCGAGATGTCGGTGACCGCTCCCAACGTAGGTGGGATGGTGATTTGACCGAAGGTGTTGCTCCCATACCCTTTGACGGTCGAATCCGCGAGCCGCACGAGGGTGTGATCCTGGCCACCAGCGACTTGCTTGACCCCCTTGAGCTTGGTGGGGATTTTGCATTGTCCAAAGAAGTTATACCCCCAACACACGACCGAACCATCGGATTTGAGCGCAAGCGCATGCGCATTGCCAGCGGCAATCGAACTCACACCGGACAAGGCAAGTTTGGGGATAGTGATCTGACCTACCGTATTTGCGCCCCAGCCGTACACCCGCCCGCCCTTGAGTGCCAGGGCAAAATTGGTACCCACTGCGATGTCGGTTATGCCCGTTCCACAACACGGTGGAATATTTGTCTGGAACTCTTTGTTCATTCCCCAGGTAATAATGCGCCCGTTCTGCAACAAGCCGAGGACAAACGAGCTGCCGACGGCACTCTTTTTGAGCAGATTGGGAATGGGGGTCGGGGTCACCGTGCGCGTATGGGTCGGAGTGTTGGTGACCGTCGGTGAAGGCGTAGCGGTTAATGTGGCGGTCGGTGTGGCATCAGACACCGGGAACGAGCGTGTCACGCTGGTCGCAGCAGCATACGTTGTACCGCCGATTGTCCCACCGGGCTGAGAGGCGACGATGGTACACGTCCCCTTGGCAAATAAGGTGACTTTTTTGCCCGTCACGGTGCAGACCGTAGGATTGGATGACGTATAGGTAATCGGCAAGCCAGAGTCACTCGTGGCTGCTAGGTCGAATGCAGGCTCGTAGACGTTTTTGGGACTGACTGCAGGGAAGGTGATAGCCTGCGCGACCCCGAGCACCGGGAACGAACGGGTCACATCGATAGCTGCGGCGTAGGTAACCCCACCGACGACACCGCCGGCCTGTGACGCAGTGACACTACAGGTCCCCGGGGCGACATAGTGAACCTTGCCAGCGACAATGGTACAGACCGCAGGGGTCGTCGATGTCAAGGTGACGGGGAGCGTCGAAGAAGCGGCCGATGTGGTGTCGTAGTCGGGCAACGTGTACACTTTGCTGCTAATCGGCGGGAAGGTAATCCACTGTGTGGCTTTGACTTTAAAGACACGATTCACTTTGGTAGCGGCGGTGTACGTCACCCCGCCCGTAGTGCCGCCCGGCTGGTCGGCATCAATGTCACAATCGCCAGGCCCGAGGATGGTAACGGTGTTGCCGACAACCGCACAGACGGATGGTGAGTTTGAGGTATAGGTAATGGGCAGCCCCGATGAGCTGGTGGCGGCCAGGCTGAATGCTGGATCGCCTTCGACTTTGTCGGGCACCGCGGGGAACGTGATGGTTTGCCCTGACGGGGTGGGTGTGGGGGTGAATGTCGGCGTGAGTGTGGGAGTGAACGTTCTCGTTGGTGTCAACGTCGGGGTATTGGTGGGATTGACATTGGTAATGGTGTAGACGACACCGTCTGTTTTGGATGAGCCGTCACAGATAGGATCGCCCGTCATAAACGTCGTTGCATCGGTAGAACCATTTTCGCCGGGAGGGGCTATTTCGAAAAACGCATATTCGGTCGATTCGGGTGACATGTCGTATGCATAGGTCACCGGAATGGTTAGCCCGCCTTGGTTGTTGGCAGCAATCAAGCCACCGTCATAATCGCCGGCTGGAACTTCGATGAGCCAGACATTGCTGCCCGCTGTGTGCGTGACTGTCGCTGTGCCATTGACTCCTGCACTCACTGTCCCGAGACTGAAGTCGGTATCGCTGACTGCGTCACCGGGGTCTGCCGTTTTGCGACGCAGGGCAATCTTGGTGCCGGCAGCAAC
>CANHPK010000213.1 GCA_947462525.1 Roseiflexaceae bacterium
ATCATTCTGTTTTCGGTGGCGTTTTCGAAAAACGAACAGGGCAAGCTCCCGCTCAACTTTGGTCCGCTGACCCGGGCGGGCGGCGAGCGCCGCCTCAATGTGGCGGTGACACGGGCGCGCAAGCAAGTCGTCGTCTTTTGCTCGTTCGAACCAAACGAACTGCGTGTCGAAGACACGAGTTCCCGCGGTATCAAAGATTTGCGTGACTACCTGGTACTGGCCAAAGATGGCCCCGAAGCGTCATCCAAAACCAACACCCGCAAACACACGGTCGATCGTCATCGCGACCACATTGCGCAGGCGTTCCGTGATGCCGGCCTCGACGTCCGCACCGAAGTCGGGTTGACCGAATTCAAAGTCGATATCGTGCTCTCCGATCCAACCGAACCGAGTCGGAGCATGGGGATTTTGTTGGATGGGCCACGCTGGCGCGATCGGTCGACCGTGTCGGACCGCGATGTCTTCCCGGCTGACATGTTGACCAAACGCATGGGCTGGATGAAGGTTACCCGCATTTGGTTGCCCATGTGGATGCGCAGTCCCCAAGCCGAAGTGACACGCATCATGGATGTCTTTGCGGAACTCCCACCGATGCTCGAAGAACCCGAGCCGGTCGAAGTCTTTGTGCCGGTCGCCCCCGTCGAGGTCGCGGATGTGCACCACGTCGACGAAGACGAACAAACGGACGACGCGCCGCCACGCAAACGTGCCGTCCCACGATCGGCAGGCGCAACACTCCCCAGCACGCCCGATACAGACGAAGACGAGCCAGTCAGCGATGACATCAGCGACGAAGAAATCCCCGTCGCACCGGTGACGGCCGACGAGCACCTGCATGCCGCCCCCTATGCGGTCGACGTCCAACCGTGGCAACCGTGGGAGCAGTACAGCGCAGGCGACAAACTGGTGCTCGAGCAATCGACGGATCCCGAACATCGCGTGCAGATCGTCGCAGTCATGCAAGAAATCATCCGTGCCGAAGCCCCCATCGAGGCAAAACGACTGGTGCGCCTGACCGGCTCGGCGTTTGGATTTGCACGGATGACCGAGGCCCGCTCGGCCGAACTGCTCGGACTCAAAATCCCGCAGGTCAAACGCGACAAAGAAGGGTTCAGCTACCCCGAGGCTGTCGAACCACGGCTGTACACCAGCACCCGCCCTGCCGACAAAAACGCTACCTACAATCGCAGCATCGACGAGATTAGTCTGCCCGAACTGGGCAATACCATGGTGCACCTGCTCAGTCAGGTCGATGCACTTCCCATCGATGTACTGTGTAGCGACACGGTGCGTTGGTATGGTGGTGCCCGGGTCACTGAGGGCATCAAAGCACGGTTGATGCTCGCCCTTAAATCGTTTGTCAAACTCGGCCGGCTCTATCAGGACGGCGATGAGATATCTGTGGGGGAGTAACGTCGGTTGATTCAGCAAGGCAACACGTTTGCCGTTCACATCATGTGAGTGTTTGTTGTTGGATTGGAGGGAATAATGGATTCCAACAGAAAAAACAATGTTGTTCGTCACGCACCGTCTACGATGAGCCAATCGGTCACATGGAAGCGGCGTTTGCGGTATGAGTTCGACAATATCATTTCGGGGGGACCAGTAGGGTTTTTGATTCTGTTGTTTTGTTGTGCGGTGGTGTTTGATTCAATCATCTCGATGATAACGTGGTGGTTTGTGCTTGACACCAAGAACCAAAGGTTTTTGGAAGTTTTGTGGCATGCAACAACCAGTATGTTGGATCCAGGAACATTCGCAGAATACGAAGGGTTTGGATTTCGTGCCACCATGTTTGTTGCGACGCTCGGCGGGATCATCCTGGTCAGTGCGATTGTTGCAATACTCACGAGTACGCTTGATGGGTGGATGCATCGATTACGACGTGGCAGGACCATTGTCTACGAAGAGAATCATACGGTTATTCTTGGGTGGTCAACCTATATTGTTGACATCATCGAACAGATTATTCTCGCTCATGATATCGAGCAGAAAGGGATGGGATTATTTGCACGAAAAATCAAACCATTGCAACCCTGCGTGACGATTCTTGCGGATATGGACAAAGCCGATATGGAAGATTTCCTGCGCGAACATGTCAAACAGTACAAAAAAGCAAAAATACGCTGTCGCCGTGGTAGTCCGATTGATGTGTTTGATTTGCGGATGGTCAACTGTGCGCGAGCAAAGTCTATCATTATCTTGCGAAACAGTGGCCCGTATGCTGACATCGAGTTGATGAAAGTGTTGCTGTCACTCGGCCAGATGAACGCGCGGAATGCCTCCCAGCACGACATGACGATGAAAAGTACACCTGGTACACAGCGGCCGGATATTCTCGCAGAAATAACGCACACTTCGAATGTTTCTCTCCTTGATGTGGTCCAAGAGCTCCCGAATGTACAGCTTATTCAGATAGGGGCTTTTGTATCTCGTCTGATTGCTCAGTCGAGTCTGCAACCTGGTCTTTCATATGTGTACAGTAAATTATTCGATTTTGGTGACAACGACATCGTGTTCGTCAAAAATACAAACCCCCCTCCAACATTCGGTGATGCAGTATTGATGTACGAAAACGGCATTGTTATTGGTATCGAGCAGCACACAGGTGTGTTGCGCGTGAATCCTCCTCACGACACGGTACTTGCACCAGAGGACACGTTGATTGTTATTGCTTTTGATGCAGTGAGTTTAAGGCGTAGCCAGACCGGTGCTCGTGCATTTACCATACATGAAAAAGCCACCAATCAAACACGGCCCAGTGCAACACATACCCTGTTGATTGGTTGGAATTGGCGCTCGAAAATGGTAATTCGTGAATTGGATGAGTTTGTCCCACCAGGATCAAAACTCACCATCCTGGTACAGGACTTTTCACAGGTAAATGAAACCGAAAACCTGCGTGTTATGAACGAGCTCCAAGAAATACAAACAGCCAACATAGAAATGCACATGCAGATTTGTGACACAACCGACCGAGCGGTCTTGCGTGCTCACATGGCCGATTTCGACCATGTCATCATCATGTCGTATGCGGGTATTCAAGTAACTCAACATGCGGATGCACATACTATTATGACATTGAGCCATATCAGATACTTTCTCAAAGATACGACGAAACGCTACAACATCGTCACCGAGATAATGGATTCCCGTAATCGCGCATTGATGGCATCTGCGGATGTCGATGATTTTGTGGTCAGCGACAAAATTATCAGTATGTATCTTGCGCAAATTGCACACGAACCTCGTTTGCATGCGATTTATAGTGAATTATTGACTGCAGCAGGGAACGAGATTTATCTGAAACCAGTTGAACAGTATGTCGACATCAACACGCCCGTAACGTTCCATGAATTGGTTGCAGCAGCTCTTGCGCATCATGAAGTAGTGATTGGCTACCGATATGGGAACGTGTCTATTGGAGAGGAAGACCGAAATGAAATCCACATCAATCCCGCTGAGCGGGACAAACCAGTAGTGTTTAATCCATCGGATCGACTGATTGTGATTGCGACAGAAGCGTATCACTAGGATACATACAGATGGCACCGCAAATGCGAAAACATGCTGGGTAGACAGGCAATACACACTGCATTGCATCGCTTATGTCTGTAAATATGCGGTAGTTGGTGAACGAAAGATGTTCTGTGCAGTGACACCGTGCGTTGGTATGGCGGTGCCCGTGTCACCGAGGGCATCAAAGCGCGATTGATGCTCGCCCTCAAATCGTTCGTCAAACTCGGCCGGCTCTATCAGGACGGCGATGAGATACGGGCGAGCGAGTAGCGTTGATACAACCGAAGCCGCGTTGGGTTTTGACCGGAAAAGGGAGGAGAATCATGCTCGGGTATGCTCCATGACGCATACGTTCTTACACAACGCTAACACAACGGTACAGCACAAAAAACGACTTTTTGTTGATTGAGATGCAAAAAACACAAAATATAAACGTGTGTTGAATAATACGTCGTGCTGTGATATTCTATATACACAGTATGACGTAGACGTGCGTTGTACGTAAGACGCAAGAACGTAGTTGCAACGGTGTCAGACGACACAGGGAGAAACGTGATGAAAAACAACGAACACACACCAAAGGTATTTCTGCTCGGGGATTCGATTATCGACAATGGACCGTATGTCGGGACCATGCCGACGGTCACCGATGAGGTGCGCAAGCGCTGGCCTGGCGAAGTAGTTCTCTGTGCCGAGGACGGTGGGGTAATCCGCAGTGTGATGTTCCAATACGACCATGCTGTGGCCAATGGGTTCCGTCCGGACGTCGATGTGATTGCATTGAGCGTCATGGGCAACGATTTGATGGGGTA
>CANHPK010000214.1 GCA_947462525.1 Roseiflexaceae bacterium
AACGAGCCCGGATCATAGCCCACCCGGAGCTGACCGTTGGTGCGGATCCGGGCCAACGTCGGGTCTGCCACGGCAGTGGTCGGCGCGCATTCGGTGAATACGACCGCAAGGGCGTAGAGAAGCAGGATTGCACGTGCGACCGAGCGGGCTATTCTCACCTGATGCTCATCTCTCTGACTTGCCAACCACAGGGGTCTTTTTTATACTCATACAAGCGACGCCCGTCGCTATTGGGTGTTTGTCTGTTATAAACCAATCCCCCCCATCCCGCAATGTACCATTGGAGCGTTCTATGGCAATCGAACCATATCGCCCGAACGGCGAGCCCACCGACTCCGAAAAGGCGTTCGATATGCGCATCGCACGCCTGTTTGATCGTTGGCAGTACAAATTGAGCCGCGGCATCAAGTACATCGCAATCGCGGTCGCTGCAGTCTGGCTGTTGCTCAATGTGGTCCCATCGGCATGGCAGTTTCTGACCACGCAAGAGCTCGGACCGCTCATTCTGCAACTGTTGGGCACGATGGGCTATTTGTTCATATTCATCGGCTTCCAGTTCTCGTTGATGTACTTCTTTATGGCGCGCACACGCATCTATTGGGTGCGCCCCGGCGAGACGGGCATCAGCTTTGCAGACTACCGCGGTAACCCCGAGGTGCTCGAGGCCGCACGGCGCATTGTGACGCTGTTGCAGGGTGCCAAGCAGTTCAAGCAAATGGGTGGCGAAATCACGCGTGGCGTGTTGCTGATCGGCCCTCCGGGCACTGGCAAAAGCTACCTGGCGCAGGCGATTTCGACCGAAGCCGGCGTGCCGTTCGGCTACCTGAGCGCGCCGTCGCTGACCTCTGCCTTCATGGGTATGGGTAGCATCAAAGTCATGATGCTCTATCGCAAAGCACGCAAATTGGCCAAAGAATACGGTGCGTGTATTTTGTTCATTGACGAAATCGACGCCATCGGCGGCGCCCGCAGTAGCTCGTTGATGGGCTCCGGTGCGATGACCGGTATGACCCCGGCAGCCAACGCCGGCGGCGTCGCCAATATGATGATGGGTATGGGTGGTGCTGGCTCGGGATTGCTCAATGAGCTGTTGCTGCAAATGGACCCCCCACCCGAAGACACCACCTGGTACGGCAAAGTGATGCGCACCCTCGGTCTGCGCCGCAAAAAGCCCGACATGCCACCAGTGTTGACCATTGGTGCCACCAATTTGGCCGAAACGCTGGACGCAGCCTTGCTCCGCCCAGGCCGCTTCGACCGCAAAATCGTCGTCGAATATCCCGATGCCGAAGGCCGGCGCGACATCCTCGACTATTATTTGGCCAAGGTCAAACACGAGCCGTTGCCCATCGACCGGATGATGTCCGACACGATCAACTACACGCCGGTGGCCATCCGCTTCGTCATCAACGAAGCCGTGATCCACGCCCACTTCGACAATCGGCAGGCCATCAACTACTGGGACTTCACCCGGGCCCGCGAAATGCACGAACACGGTCTGCGCCAGCCGATCCGCGGTATGTCGTTCGAAGAACGCCGCCGTATCGCCTACCACGAGGCCGGGCATGCCTATGCGATGGTCAAACTGTTGCGCAAGCAACGCCTCACCAAGGTGACGATTATCCGGCACGGCAACGCACTCGGGTTCGCCGCGTGGAAGCCCGAAGAAGAGATCCACACCAGCACCAAAACCGAACTGCTGCACCGCTTGCAGATTGCCCTGGCCAGCCGTGCCGCCGAGGAGTTGTTCCTCGATATCCAGATGAGCGGCGTGACCGGCGACCTGATCTCGGCAACCAGCATTGCGACCTTTATGGTAGGTGCCTACGGCATGGACAACACGCTTTACTCGTACCTGGCGTTTGGCCAAGAGGCGATGAAAAGTGCCGATATCAAAAAGCAGGTCGAAGCAATCCTCGCCGATGAGTTCCGCAAGGTGCGGCGCATGATCGAGCAGAACCGCGAGGCAGTAATTGCCATCGCCGAAGCATTGATTCTGCGCAACGAACTGACCGACATCGATGTTAACGACATCTTGCATCGTATCGAAGCAACGCACCCATTTGTCAACTCGGTCGATGAGGCCCCACGTGAACTGCGTGAAGCGTTGCCCATCGAAGTCATCACCGATACCTACGTCCCCGTCGAAGGGACCATCCACACTTCGCCGCTGAGCGAGGGGAGTGTCCCGTTCGAACGTGACCCCATCGCCTAATCGCTCCGCTCCCTGGCACCTGGACCGTCGTACGGTTCAGGTGCTTTTTTGTGCCCAAAACACCCCAAAACAGGGCAAACGGCGTGCCAAAAATGCGTGCTATCTGGTATAGTAGGTGCATGAATATTCTGATAACCGGCATCAATGGATTCGTGGCAGGGCACCTCGCCGAGCGCCTGGCCCGCAATCCCGCATACCGCCTGTGGGGCATCGCCCGTTCCGCGCAGCTGGCGTTGCCGGCATTGGCGGGGCGCGTGCAGTTGGTGACGCTCGATTTGCGCGATGATACTGCCCTGCGTGCGGCGCTGGCCGACATCCGCCCAGATGCCATTCTGCACTTGGCTGCCCAGGCGAGCGTGGCCAAATCCTTCGGCGACGCACTCAATACGATGCACGACAATATTTTGCCAAGCGTTGCATTGATGCAGTACAGTGCCGAGCTCAAGCTCGACCCGCTGATTGTGTGTGCGGGGAGCAACGAAATCTACGGAACGGTGCCCAGCGAACGCATGCCCATCGACGAAGACGAACCGTTGCGCCCGTTGACGCCATACGGAGTCAGCAAAGCCGCCGTCGATATGGCTGCCTACCAGTTCCATGTGTCGCACAAGGTGCGCACCATCCGTCTGCGTTTGTTCAGCCATATCGGTCCACGCCAGAGCGACGCCTATGCGGTGTCGGCATTTGCGGCCCAAATCGCCAACATCGAGGCGGGTCGGCAAGCACCGGTCCTCAAAGTGGGCAATCTGTCGGCGCGGCGCGACATCACCGATGTGCGCGATGTGGCAGCGGCCTACGAGCTGTTGTTGACGCGTGGGGTCGCCGGTGCCGCCTACAATGTCGGGTCCGGCCGCTCGCACGAAATCCGCACACTCCTCGATCAACTCGTGGCCATGAGCACCGTGCCAATCACGGTCGAAGTCGATCCGGCGCGCTTGCGCCCCGTCGACGTCCCGGATGTGGTCTGTGACAACCGCGCGCTGTCCACTGCCACCGGCTGGCAACCGAGTACCCCTCTTTCGACCACCCTGCGTGACATGCTGGACCACTGGCGGCACGCTATCAAGGAGTCACACGCATGAAAGCAGTCATCCTCGTGGGCGGATTCGGTACGCGCCTGCGCCCTCTGACGGTCAACACCCCCAAACCAATGCTGCCTTTGGTCGGCACCCCGTTCATCGAATGGATGCTGACCAATCTGCGTGATCAGGGCATCGACGAGGCGATTTTGTGCGTGCAGTACCTGGCCGATCGCTTCCGCACTGCGTTGGGCGACGGCTCGCGCTTGGGCATGAAGGTCCACATCATCGAAGAGCCCGAGCCACGGGGCACGGCTGGTGCGGTCAAACACGTCGCCCATCTGCTCGATGACACGACGTTTGTGTTCAACGGCGACGTGATGACCGATCTCGATTTGCAGGCGATGTTGGCGTTCCATCGGAGCAAAAAAAGCCAACTCACCATTGCGTTGACGCCGGTAGAGGACCCGACTGCCTTTGGGTTGGTCGAGACGACCGCCGAGGGCCGGATTACGCGCTTCCTCGAAAAGCCCAAGCCGGAGGAAGTCACCACCAATATGATCAATGCCGGTACCTACATCATCGAGCCGCACCTGTTCGACGACATCCCGGCCAATCAGCACTACATGTTCGAGCGCGGCCTGTTCCCATCGACCCTACAAAAAAACCACCCCATGTACGGGTTTGCCAGTGATGCCTACTGGACCGACATCGGCAAGCCGCAGACCTACCTCGAGGTGCATCACGATATCATCAACGGCAAGGTACGCTTTGCATTGCCCGGCAGCCAAATCAAACCCAATCTATGGGTCGGGTCAAACGTGAGCATCGCTGCCGATGTGGCCTTCCATGGCCCGGTGGTGGTCTGCGACGGTGCCCAGATTGCAGCGGGCTGTGTGATCACGGGGCCGACGATTATCGGTGCGCATACGCGCATCGGTGCTGGGAGCGCGATCACGGCGAGTGTGATTTGGCAAGAAAACCACCTCGGCCCAGACATGGTCGTGTCGCACAGCGTAATCGGCCATCGCAATCAGATCGCCGCCGGAGTCAAAATCCACAACAGCACGATTATCAGCGACGACACGGTCATTGC
>CANHPK010000215.1 GCA_947462525.1 Roseiflexaceae bacterium
CAACGAGTGGATGGTAGGAGGCATCAGCAGAGTCCTCGACGAGGGATAGGCCTCGCCCTGAAGGTGGGTTCGACTGGGACGGGGACGCGCGCAGTAGCTGTGGGGAGCAGTGGATGTGAGCCAGCGCCGCGTGTGATCGTGCGATTGCCTGGATTCTGCTCCCTTTTTCCATATTGTCGGGAAAACGCTAAAAAGGACCGTCGCTGTTGGGAGACTGCGCTTCAATCGTTTGACCCACGTCCCAGAGTTCGGCGATGAGGTCACCGTCGAAGCGGAACATGTGGAACACCGTATAGCCCGGCTCGCCCGGTGCATGGACGACGTGTGAGTGGAGCACGACCATATTGTCGCTGGCGACGATGCGCTTGACGGTGAAGGTGCTGTGGGGGTGTTCGACCGAGGCGGCGGCTATGGCGTCGATCAGGACATCCATACCCGCAGCGAAATACTGGTTGTGGTGTCTGGCGGTGGGACTACAAAGGCCGCGTGCAGTGACCACATCACCCGCACGGGCGGCGGTCAAGAATGCGTGTGCACGTTCGCTGTGTCGCATGATGATCCTTTAGGCGCGGTAGGGGCGCTCGCTGATGCCTTCGGCGACGAGTTGGGCGTGGATGGTGGCGGTCATCTCGGCGGCAGGGATGTCGCCGTTGAGGGTGCTGTGCATCCCGGCAGGGACATGCACGGTGAAGCCCAGTGCATGGGCGGCGCGGGCGTTGGCCTGGATGCAGTATTCGGATTGGACGCCGATTATCGAGACGTCGCGGATCTGGTGGGTGTGGAGGTGGGTCAGCAAATCGGGGTTTTCGGTGAAGGCACTGAAAACGGTTTTGCGGAAGACGCGCTCGGTGGGCAAGGGCGTCAGGATGAGCTCCCACATAAAGGTAAAGGGTGCGTCGGGCTCGTCGGCAGGGCCGTCGTGCTGGATATGCACGACGAGATCACCGTGTGCCCGGGCATCGGCGAGGGCAGTGGTCATCTTGGCCATGAAGGCATCGGGCTGGGGAATGCCCCATTTGGGGTCGATTTGATTTTGTTGGAGGTCGACGAAAAAGACTGCGTGTGTGGATGTCATATGCGCTCCGTGATTATGCCTCGGCTGGGAAGGTTGCCGGGGGGAGGGGTGTGCCGCATTCGAGCAGTGATTTGAGGCTGCTCAGGAGCATTGGCCAGCCAATACGCACGGCGGGGAGGACCGCGCTGGCGGGCGCAAACTGGTCGTGGTGCAGGGTCAGCCGGGTGACGCCGTTGTCGTGGTCGAGCATGATGCTGACGTGCGACGGGGCTTCGCTGGCAAAGTCGCCAAACACGGGTTTGAATGTATAGCGGAGGCGTTTGGGTTTGACGACTTCGAGGATGGTGTTGCGGTCGGTGACGTCGCCGTTGCGCACAAAGAGGAGCGGGTCGCCGACCAGCCACGTCGATTCGAGCCGGGTGTTGTGCCAGTAGCGCATGGTGATGTCAGGGTCTGTCAGCGCATCCCAGACAACCTCGGCGGGGGCACCGATATACAGAACGACAGTGCATGAAGTTGTATCCACGATATACTCTCTTTTGCAAAAATCTACGAAATATCTGACAGCGCGCGGTCGAATGCTGCCGTCATGTAGCGCTCCCAGAGCAACACACGTACCAACCAGACCAACGGACGTACGAGTGCGGAACGGGGGGTATAGGCATAGGTCCAGGTGATCAGAGTACCGCCGCTGGTGGTGGGGCTACAGGTGAATGTCGATTCGCCGCGGCTGACGAGCAGTCGCAGGACACTGGTGTAGGCGCTGACGGTATACGTGAACGAGTCTGGAGCGGCGACGGCGGTCAGGGCTTCGCGGGCGGTGCTGCCGTCGGTGAGCGTGATGGTGCGCGTGTCGCCCTGGTGGCCCCAGTGGTCGTTGTGGAGCTGGACCGCCGCGACTCCTGGGAGTGCACCGACCGGGCGAAAGACACGCACCGCGTCGCAGTGAATAAGTGCGGGGTAGACGACATCGGGCGGGCGCTCCGATGTACGCGTCAAGGTGGTTGAGATGGTGTTCATGCATTGAATTATAAATGAGTAATGAGTATTTAGTAGCTATAAGTTAGGAGAGATCTTTGATCAGTCAGAGTATTCAAGGAAATATGCCCAATATGTACTTGCATCCTCCTGTACTGTGTTGCGGTAGAATGTGCACCATAAACAGAGCAGGAGCAGGGTATGACAGAGAAAGTCTATGGCCCGGCGTCGTACTTCCCATCGATCGAAAAGAAATACGGCCAACCGGTCGCCTATTGGTTCGAGATTGTCCGAGCACTCGGTGACATCAAACACATGGAAAAAGTCAATCACCTTAAAGAGACCTACGCCATGGGCCATGGCCATGCTAATGCAATCGTCGGTTACCTCAAAGCCAAAGACGAAGCAGAATAATACGCAGGTTGGAGTCTGCTGACAACGGTGACTCCCTGCTCCTGCAGCAGCGCGCAACACGCATCTATCGCGACATCTATATTCAATCGCGAAACAGACCTCCATGTGCAAACTGCTAACTGCTAACTACTAACTACTAACTACTAACTACTAACTGATAACTGACAACTCCTCCTGTTATACTAATGAGCACGTGTGTGACAGACGGAGCGGTTGGATTGTATCTCAAGCGACTCGAAATACATGGCTTCAAGACATTTGCCTCGCGGACTGCCTTTGAGTTCCGGCCGGGGGTATCTGCGATTGTCGGCCCAAACGGGAGCGGCAAGAGCAATGTCGTCGACGCCATCCGGTGGGTGTTGGGCGAACAGTCGCAGGCGATGTTGCGGAGCCGCAAAAGCGAAGATTTGATTTTTGGAGGTGGTGCCAAGCGGGCTGCATCGGGCTTTGCCGAAGTTTCGCTCACCATCGACAACAGCGACCGCACCTTGCCCGTGGCCTTCGACACCGTGACGATTACGCGCCGGATTACCCGTTCGGGCGATCACGAGTACTTCATCAATCGCGCCAAGGTGCGTCTGCGTGACCTGCAAGAGGCGACTGCCAGCCTGGGTGGCTCGTATACCATCATCAATCAGGGGTTGGTCGACAATGTGCTCGACCTGCGCCCCGAAGAACGGCGCCGCCTGTTCGAAGACGCTGCTGACATATCGGTCCACGAACAACGCCGCAACGATGCCATGAAGCGCATGCGCGAGACCGACACCAATGTGCGGCGTTGCGAAGATGTCTTGGTCGAACTCGAGCCGCGGATCCGCAGCCTGAAGCGCCAAGCCAGCGCAGCCAAACAGTACCGCGACATCAAACACGAGCTGGACAGCACCCAAATCAAGCTCTTGCGCCTCCAGGATGTCATCGCCAATACGTCGTTGGGGAGCGCCACCCAAGACGCGGCAATCGCCCAACAGACACTTGCTGATGTGCAGGCCCAACGCGATGCACTCAACGAGCGTATCGGCGCCGCCCGCCTGCAGATCCGCGAACTGCGCGAGCAGATGGGTGCGATCTATGGCGAAGGGAGTCGGCTGCATACCCGCGCCGAGGGGTTGCAACGCTCGATTGCGGTAGCCGCCGAGCGTGTCAAAGCGGTGCAACAGCGGAGCGTCGAATACGCCCAAACAGTACGCGATGCCGAATCGCAGCAGGCCGCCGTCGAAGCCGAAGTCGCCGCCCTGCACATCGTCGTCGGCCAGCAGACCGATGCCCGGGCCGCGCATCAGACCACCATTGATGCGCTCGATCGGGGCCGTGTGAGCTACAACGAACGGCGTCGTGCACTGCGTACGACGGTCGATGCTGCCCAACGTGCCGAGGCTGCCACTGCCGGGGCCATCCGTGAGCGTCAACGCCAACTCGAGCGGCTTCAGGAGTTACTAGCGCAGCTCGATTCGTCGCAACAGAACGAATCGGTGCTGGTCGACCAAGCCCAGCACGCCCTGCGTGCCCAACACGCGCAGGTGGAACAAACCACCCTGGCCTATACAACGGCGCAGACACGTGCCGCCGAACGCGAGCAGACCATCACGGCCTTGCGTAGCGAAATCGACGCACAACGTGCCGAACGTGCCAACAGCGAAGAGGCGCTGACGGCGGCGCGGCGCACCCATAACCAGGTCGACTCGCGTTATCAGGCACTGCTCCAGATTGTGCGCAGCCACGGCGGTGTGGCCCAGGGTGTCAAAGCCGCGATGGAATACGCCGAGCGGACGAATCGCGAATTCGCGCTGGTGTCGTCGCTCATTACCGCACCGCAACACCTCGAGCTGGCCATCGAGACGGCCCTCGGCGCGCGCCTGCAACACATCGTCACCGACCGCTGGGACGACGCCGAGGCGGCGATTGCGGCCCTCAAAA
>CANHPK010000216.1 GCA_947462525.1 Roseiflexaceae bacterium
CCTCGACCGTGCCATCCGCCCGCACTGCACAGCTATACTCGGCGACTTGGCCACGGCCGTGGGTGGTGGCGGTCATGTGCTCGATGCGGCCCTCGACCCACGACAGGGGGATGCGCATATGGCGTGCCAATGCGGCCAGGGCAGCGTCTTCGGAGAAAACACCGATTTTGACGCCAAAACCACCGCCGACGTCAGGAGCGACCACGCGGATGAGGTTTTCGTCCATACGCAGAATCTCGGCCAGGCTGGTGCGGTTCATATGGGCAGCCTGCGTACTGGAGTAGACGCTGATGCCCTCGCCCAATGGGTCGGGGAACGCCACAACCGCGCGCCCTTCCATCGACACGCCGGCCAAACGCTGATTGGCCATGGTGCGTGTGACGACTTTGTGCGCTTTGGCAAAGGTCGCGTCGCTGTCGCCGACTTTTTTGGTCCAGGTGTGGTGGACGTTGCTTTCCATGTCGACAAAAAGCTTGGGGGCACCGGGTTTGGCGGCCTCACGCATGTCGACGGCGGCCGGCAAAACGTCATAGTCGATCTGGACAGCCCCGACGCCGTCGACCGCAATGGCGGCAGAGGTGGCAATAACGGCGGCGACAATCTCACCGACGTGGCGGACCGTCCCGAACGAAATAGGGTAGTGGCTGTGTGGCCGCGTCGTCTCGACCCCGGCCTCGGCCGCACCTTCACCGCCAGCACCGAGCGGCATGGGGCCACACAGTTTGGCGAGTTCTTGGCCGGTAATGACCGCTGTGACACCGGGGATGGCCAGTGCATCGGTGGCATCGATGGTCCCCAAGCGGGCGTGTGGGTACGGGCTGCGTACGAAGGCGACGTACTGCATGCCGGCGAGCTTCATGTCGCCGACGTATGCACCGCGACCGTTGAGCAGCCGTGGGTCTTCTTTGCGTTTGACTTCAGCGCCGATGAGTTTTGCGTAGGCCATCTGTGCCTGCCTTTCGGGTCAAAACAACAATGTCTTGGTGAGGGAATATGTTTATCTGTGTAGTATAAATCATCCGTTGCTGATGAGTGAGGGGGCATGGGAATGCGGATGGTGGCTGACGAGTGCAACACCGCACCATAATTGACGCAAACGGCCTGCAATGGTAGGATAGCGGCGTTCACGCAAACCTACGGAGGGTCTTGTTTCATGAAGCTTCACGAGTATCAGGCGCGCGATATCTGCGCGCAATACGGCATACCAGTCACCGGTGGCGGCGTCGCCACGACCGCAGCCGAGTGTCGCGCCATCGCCGAGAAGATCGGCGCACCCGTCGTCGTCAAAGCCCAGGTCTTTGTCGGTGGTCGTGGGAAAGCCGGCGGCGTCAAACTCGCGAACAATCCGGTCGAAGCCGAACAGCATGGCAAAGCCATCCTCGGTATGGACATCAAAGGTCTGACCGTCGAGAAGGTGCTCGTCGCCGAAGCAATCACCTACGAGCGCGAAATCTACCTCGGCGTCATCATGGACCGCGCTTCCAAGCGCATTGTCGTGATGGCCTCGGCCGAAGGCGGCGTCGAAATCGAAGAGGTCGCCAAGACCAACCCCGATGCCATCAAGAAAATCGAAGCACACCCAACCCTGGGCTTGCTCGACTACCAGGCCCGCAATCTGGCATTTGCCGTCGGCTTCACCGATGGCAAGCAGGTCCGCCAGTTCGCCGGCATCGCCATGGCCTTGTTCAAGGTCTACATGGAACAAGACGCCTCATTGGCCGAGATTAATCCCCTCGTCGTCAAGGCTGATGGCAGCTTGCAGGCCCTCGACTCCAAGATTGTCGTTGACGACAGCGCGTTGTTCCGCCATGCCGAGCTCGAAGCGATGCGCGACGCATCCGACGAGCCATTGGCCGAGCAGCAGGCCCGCGAAGCCGGTATCACCTTTATCAAGCTCGATGGCGATATCGGCTGTATGGTCAACGGCGCCGGTCTGGCCATGGCCACCATGGACGTCGTCAATTTGTACGGCGGATCACCAGCCAACTTCCTCGACGTCGGCGGCGGCGCCGGCAAAGACAAGGTCAAAGCAGCCTTGCAGATTATTTTGTCGGACAAAAACGTCAAAGCCGTGTTGTTCAACATCTTCGGCGGCATCACCCGCGTCGACGAAGTCGCCCGCGGTATCATCGCTGCCCTCGAAGAAGTCAACACCGACGTGCCGATGGTCGCCCGCTTGGTGGGTACCAACGAAGTCGAAGGCCGCAAACTGCTCGAAAACAGCGTCCTCATCCCTGCATCGACCCTCGGCGAAGGTGCCCAAAAGGCCGTCGCTGCAGCCAAAGAATACGCAGCCCGCAAAGGCCTTTAGTAGGTATCAGTAAGTAGTTAGTAGATATCAGTTGTTTGGTTTCAGGGAGATTCAGCGCAGCGTCTGGGGCATCCAGCGCTGCGCTGATAGTATTTCGACCTCATCACTCACTACTAATTACTACTTACTAACTACTACTTTGCTTCAGCGCTTGTGCCAAATCCGCAATCAAATCCTCGGTCTCTTCGATGCCGGCCGAAATGCGCAACAGGTGTGCGGGGATTTCGTGCGCCGAGCCTGCTGCATGTGTCAAGATGCGCGGCAACTCAATCAGACTCTCGACGCCGCCGAGGCTGACGGCATAGGTAAACAACTTGGTCGATTCGACCAAGCGATGGGCTGCTGCTACTCCGCCTTTGACGGTGAACGATACCATGCCGCCGTACATGCGCATCTGTCGGGTGGCCAGGTCGTGTTGCGGGTGGCTTTTGAGCCCGGGGTAGTAGACGTGTTCAATGGCAGGATGCTTTTCGAGATATTCAGCGATTGCCTGCGCGTTGCGGCAATGGGCTTGCATGCGGAGCGACAATGTTTTGATGCCGCGCATAATGAGAAAAAGGTCCCACGGCGCGGGCACCGAGCCGACGGCGTTTTCGATGTAGCGTAGCTTTTTCGCCAACTCGGGATTGTTGGTCACCAGCGCCCCACCAATCACATCACTGTGCCCGCCATGGTACTTGGTGGTGCTGTACGAGGCGATGTCGGCCCCCAATGCCAACGGTTGCACCAGGTAGGGTGAGGCAAAGGTATTGTCGACGACGGTCAACGCGTTGTGGGATTTTGCGATGGCGCTCAAAGCAGAGATATCGGCCACGCGCAACATCGGGTTCGTCGGTGTCTCGAGCCACAGCAGTTTTGTGTTGGGTAGGAAGGCGGCCTGTACTGCGGCGATGTCGGTCACGTCGACGAAGGTGGTGGTGATACCGTGATTCGAGAAAATCTTGGTCAGCAGGCGGTGCGTCCCACCATACACGTCGTCGCTGGCAACCACGTGATCGCCGGGCGAGAGCATGTGTAGGACGGCTGTTTCGGCGGCCAAGCCCGATGCGAACGCCAGCGCGTCACAGCCACCATCGAGCGAAGCCAGGACCTGCTCGAGTGCGGTCCGGGTCGGATTGCCGGAGCGGGCGTAATCGTATGGTTGGCTGCTTCCCACTTCAAACTGGGCAAAGGTCGATGTCTGGTAGATGGGGAACGATACCGCACCGGTCTGCGGGTCGGGTTCTTGGCCGACGTGGATGGCCCGGGTGGCGAATCCGGCGGTGTTGAGGTGGGGTTGTTGTGTCATCGCAATACTCCTTCGTCCATCGTCGAATGTACCCGTATCTGTATCACACAGAAACTGTTCGTCTGTGTTGCATCCATGGCAGTGGGCATGCGTGGGTTCGAGTCACACATGCGGGTCAAACAGGTGCACCACCCGTGCTTCGAGTTCACGCAGACGGTGCAGGTCGGACTGTGCGCTGTGGGCGGCATATGCCTCTGAAATGCGTTGGAGCCACGCGTTGCGTAGGCCAGGGCGCGTCTGTCCCGCTTGCACCCAGGCAATGTCTGCCTCGAGGAGCGCGGCCAGCACATCAATCGCCGTATAGCGTGCCGTCGTCATCGGCAGGCGGTCCCGTTTTGCATCGGGATAGCTGGTACCAGCAACGAGCTGCGGTGGCTCGAGGTTGAACATCCCGGCGAGCAAAACGACCGTGCGTTCCGAGGGGACGGACAGTCCCATCTCGATGTGCGATACGGCCACGCGCGACACCGCCAGCCGTTCGGCCAGCTGTTCTTGGGTCCAGCCGCGTTCGCTGCGCAGGCGGGCGATTTTGCGGCCGAGGGATTCACGCGGGTCTATCAGCGTCATGTCAGATACCCCGCTAATTGACTTAGCAGACAACTATGCATGTCTGTAGTAAAAATGAATACAGTGTTTCAGCATATCGAGGGCATCATGGCAAAAAAGCGCGCACTCATCACCGGTATTACCGGCCAAGACGGTTCCTATCTGGCAGAATACC
>CANHPK010000217.1 GCA_947462525.1 Roseiflexaceae bacterium
CGGAGGCATTTGCCTCCGCTGTTTGTTGAATGGATGGATCATGACTACTGCGAAGTTCAAACGCATCCTCCTCAAACTCAGTGGTGAAGCCCTTGCAGGCGCACACGAACAGACGATTGACCAGAGCGTACTTGAATTCTACGCACGTGAAATACGTGCGATTCATGAGCTCGGCGTCGAAATCGCGGTCGTCGTCGGTGGTGGCAATATCTGGCGGGGTGGTCAAAAAGCGATTGCTCTGGGGATGGATCCTGCGCAGTCCCATTATATGGGCATGCTCGCGACCATTATCAATGCACTCGCGCTCCAAGATGCACTCGAACGTCATGGCATGCATACCCGCACCATGACCGCCATCAAAATGGACGAAGTCACCGAACCATATCTCCGTCGCCGTGCTGCACGTCACCTCGAGAAGCGCCGTGTGGTCATTCTTGCTGCTGGCACGGGTAATCCGTATTTCAGCACCGATTCAGCAGCCGCGTTGCGTGCCGCCGAGATGCACTGCGAAGTCATCTTAATGGCCAAAAATGGGGTCGATGGAGTCTACACCGCAGATCCTCGTCGCAATCCAGACGCCACCCGGTATGACAAACTGACCTACATGGATGCAATCCAACAAGGCCTGACCGTGATGGACAGCACCGCTTTGACATTCTGCATGGACAACAATATCCCTATTGTCGTCTTCAATCCCAACGACCCCGGCACCATTCGTCGAATCCTGATGGGCGAACACGTCGGTACCCTCGTGAGCAACGAAAGGTAATTCACTATGATTAACGAAGTGCTCAAAGACGCCGAAGTGCGCCTCAAAAAGACCGCCGAAGCATTGCGACATTCACTTGTCAGCATCCGCACCGGGCGTGCCACTCCTGCATTGGTCGAACACCTCCAGGTCGAGGCATATGGCGACATGCTGCCACTTAATCAAATGGCTTCGATCACCACTCCGGACCCACGGATGATTGTGATTCAACCATTCGACGCCAGTATGATCAAATCGATCGAAAAGGCCATCAAAGTGTCTGACTTGGGGCTCAACCCCAACAACGACGGCCGCATCATCCGGCTCAACTTGCCACCCCTCACAGAGGACCGCCGTCGCGAACTCGTCAAGCAGGTCAAATCCCGCGTCGAAGAGAGCAAAGTGGCGTTGCGAAATGTCCGCCGTGAAGGGATGGAATCACTCAAGGAACTCGAATCTGAGAAGATGATTTCCGAAGACGAGCAACGACGCGGCGGTGAGAAGCTCCAAGAACTGGTCGACAAAGCCACCAAAGAGCTCGAACTCATCGGATCACACAAAGAGGCAGAAGTGCTGGAGATCTAGGTACACCATGACCGATGCAACCGCGAGCACAGCCAACCAGCGTATCCCCCGGCACATTGGCATCATTATGGATGGCAATGGACGTTGGGCGACCCAAAAAGGTCGTTCACGTCATGCCGGGCACCGCGCTGGAGTCGAAAACATCCAGCCGATTATTCGCGCAGCTGCTGACATGGGCGTCAAATTTCTCTCGCTCTATGCGTTTTCTACCGAAAACTGGCGTCGTCCTTCACTCGAAGTGCAAGGGCTCATGATGCTCCTCGGTGAATTTCTTGATCGCGAAGTCGACACGCTGATCAAAGAAAATGTGCGCATACAACACCTCGGTTCACTCACCGGCATTGCTCCGCACTTGGCGGACAAAATCCGCCACTCCGTCGCACGTACCGCGCACTGCACACGGATTACCCTCTGTGTTGCGTTCAACTACAGCGGTCGTCAGGACATCGTGAATGCAGTCAAATCGATCATCGCCAGCGGTATATCAGAAGCTGATGTGAGTGAACAACTCATCAGTGAACACCTCTCGAGTCATGGTGTGCCTGATTTGGATCTGATCATCCGCACCAGCGGTGAATGGCGCCTGTCGAACTTTATGATATGGGAAGCAGCCTACAGTGAATACTGGCCGACACAAGTGTTTTGGCCGGATTTTACTCCGCAATTGTTACAGCAGGCGATAGACGATTATGGCAAACGAGACCGCCGGTACGGGGGCATTGGCTCCAAAGCCTAACCCTGTTTTGCAACGGATTTTAACGGTCGTGCCGTTACTCCCCATTCTCATCGCACTGCTCTGGTGGTCAGTCACCAGCGTAGCAATCCTTGTCCTGATTGCCTCGTTCATCTGTCTCAGCGAAGTTTTTGGGAGTATGGCTGAGCGTAACCTCCGCCCGTACCTCCCATTTTGGTACATATTTGCCGGTGCATTAGTCGGCAGTGCATGGCGCGATTCCGGCAACATCGCGACGTTTGCCCCAGTCATTGCGATAGGCACGATCGTGTCGTTGTGTATTGCGGTCCTGCGTGCCGAAGACGAACAGCCGCTGTACTCATGGGCATTCAGTCTGGCTGCGATGCTCTATGTTCCGTTTCTGCTCTCGCACCTTATTCTGCTCCGCACCGTCGAAACACCACTCAATGCCACGGCACTCATCACAGGCGTCAGCTCTGGGTTTGCATGGATCGTGTTTACGTTGGCAACCACATGGCTGGGCGATACCTGCGCATACTTCACCGGTCGGAGCTTCGGCAAAACACCGCTCGCTCCGCGACTGAGCCCCAAAAAAACCTGGGAAGGCAGCATTGGCGGCTTTTTTGGTGCCATCATTACCGCAATTGCTGTCTCTGCTTTATTTGGCCTGCCGATGTCACTTCCGCTGACCATCGCACTCGGTGCACTCGCCGGTGTACTCGGGCCTATCGGCGACCTTGCCGAATCGCATATCAAACGCCAGCTCGGCGTCAAAGACGCTGGGTCGATCCTCCCAGGGCACGGTGGTATGCTCGATCGCATCGATTCCATTTTGTTTATGGTTCCAGTGATGTTTTATATCATTACCGCCCTGTACTAGAGACGCATTGTACAAACCCTCATCTCGTTTTCACCCATCGTACCGGATTGCACTACTACAATATCGTGAGTACAGTGAAAAAGGGTGCATATGAACGGTCTTCTTTCTATCTTTGGCTTTTTGATTTTGCTTGGTATTCTTGTGATTGCCCACGAACTGGGCCACTTCTTGACGGCACGGTTGTTTAAAATACCGGTCGATGAATTTGGCGTGGGCTTTCCACCGCGTGCAAAAGTATTGGCTACGCACAACGGTGTCAAATACACCCTCAACTGGCTCCCCATCGGGGGATTTGTCCGTTTTACCACTGCAGACGGTACGGACAGCGCCAATTATGGGATCGGGACTCTCCGTGAGGCTCCGATTTATCAACGCATCCTTGTTCTCGTGGCGGGACCATTGATGAACATCGCAGTCGCGGCCATCATCTATACGGGTATTGCACTGAGCGTAGGGATCCAAGTAGCCGATCCTGGCCTAGTGGTGAACCAGGTGTTCCCTGACTCTCCCGCACAACGGGCAGGATTGCTTAAGGATGATATTGTATTGCAGATCGGGACGACGGGGCCAATCACTGCAGGTGCCGAAATCGGCCCCATTGCCCGTGACAACCTCGGTGTCGCAATCCCTATGACGATTGTTCGGAATGGTACGCAACAAACACTGTCCATTACTCCGGGACCCTGGAGTTATCAAGAATCCTCGAGTCCTGCAGGATTTGGGTTCGGATACCAGCCAAACTCTCACATCGAAGATGCGTCGATCTTCAGTGCAATCGGATACGGCTTCAAGACAACGTATGTGGTGGCAGTTTCGATGATAGAGGGTCTGAGTACGTGGATTCAAAGTTTGCTCGGACTCGCACCCAAGATCGAAAATGCAGGCATGACCGGCATTGTTGGGATGGCGCGTGGCACCGGAGAAATTATCGAACGCGATGGGTGGCTCGGCTACTTCAATTGGATGGCGATTATCAGTCTCAATCTGGCCGTGTTTAACCTCTTGCCGATCCCCGCGCTCGACGGCAGTCATATTCTGTTTGCACTCGTCGAGGCGATCCGCCGTAAGCGCATCCCACTCGAATACGAATCGCGCGTCCACTTCGCAGGCTTTGCGCTGCTCATGTTGATGATGGTTGTCGTCACCATAAGCGATGTCCAAGGCTGGGTGAACGGGTCTTCTGTGTTCGGGAACTAGTCGATTCGCAGTTTGCTCACACCGAACGGATGTATCTATGTTGCCCACCACTCAACTTGCTGATCGCGATATCATCGAACAGAAGGCGTTCATCATTCAGGCTATCCAAGCGCATCTGAGTGGGGCAACCACCATAGATGCGCTTGCAGGGTGGGCGTTGAAAGCGTTCCATTCGTTGTATAG
>CANHPK010000218.1 GCA_947462525.1 Roseiflexaceae bacterium
TGAGATGCCGAGAAGCCCAGCGAGACGCCAAGCTTACGCACAAGACGATAACGGTCAAGATAAATGCAGACGCATACCCACGGGCACGGACTTCTGCCATCGGGGAACTCAATTGAAAGAAAATTGCCAGCGGGAGTGATGCAGTGGGGCGCATCAACGATGTTGTTATGCGGTCTGTAAACCCTGCAGTGTAGAGCACCGCAGCCGCATCGCCGATGCCGCGACCAAAGGCCAAGAGGACCGCTGTCAGTATGCCTGGCATCATCTGCCGACTCATTACCCGGAGCGCGACTTCGAGTTTGGTAGAGCCCAATGCGAGTGCAGCATGCTCGAGGTCTGACGGCATACGACGCAAAACCTCGTCCATGGCACGAGTCATAATCGGTATTTGCACGATGGTCAGTGCGATGGTACCTGCGAGTAACGACGCGCGCATCCCAATAATCAACATCAGCGTAAATCCAAACGCACCATACACAATCGAAGGGATACCCCACAGGACATCAAGTGCCAACCGTACAATTGCCGCCCAGCGTGATTGCGTGAGATATGTTTGCAAGTAGAGTGCGATAGGCAGACTCACGACAAACGCCAATACGGTGCCACCACCCGCGAGCAGCAATGAACCGATGATAGCGTTCAGGACGCCACCGCCTTTACCCATATAAAAGCCGCCCTTGGGGGCCTGCGTAATCATTTCCCACGACATTGCCGGTAAGCCGCGTGACATAATGGTCCACAGAATCATCGCCAGACAACTCATGACAACGACGAGTGCGCAGACCATCATGATGCGAATAACTGTTTCGCTCAGGGACCGACGGTTCCAAAACCGTTTCTGCATATCTTCCCCTTTGTGAAATCACCGCGTGAATCGGCGCAACACTAGTGTCGAAGCAATGTTGAAAAAGAGAATAACTACCAAGAGAATCAATCCACCACATAACAGCGCTGCATCGTACATCGGGATAGACATCATTTCGCCGTAATTGTTCGCAAGCAGTGCTGGTAATGGGTACGCGGTATCGAACAGCGACTGCGGTATGTTGGTCACGTTCCCGACCACCATCAAGACTGCAATGGTTTCGCCGAACGCGCGCGAGGCGCCGAGCACAATGGCGGCTACCATGCCAGGGAAGACATGCGGCACCAAGACACGCACGATCGTTTCCAACCGGGTTGCCCCTACCGCAAGCGACGCATTGCGCAAATCGGCAGGAATCGTCGCAAACACTTCGAACATCACTGCGATGATTAATGGCGTAATCATGACTGCAAGGACAATCCCCGCAGCCAGGATCGAAAACCCCGTTGGTTGCGTCACTGCAAAGAGCGGAGTGTCTGCGAGATACTGCTTTGCAAATGGAGCGATGACTTCCTCGACAAACGGCACTACCGCCAGGATTCCCCATAATCCATAGACCACAGGAGGGATTGCAGCGAGCAAGTCAAGTACGGGTTTTGCAATAGCACGGGTCCGCGGGTGAGCGTACTCCACCAAAAAAAGAGAAACGAGCACACACGCCGGGACTGCGAGCACCAGTGAAAACACCGTTACCCATACCGTGCTAAAGATAAAGGGAAAGAACCCAAATAGCTGCTCCGTTGGTTTCCATACCGTCCCCAATATGAGGGCATCGAGTGGGTAGGCACTCAGGATCGGCAACGATCGAAGAATCAATCCAATCAGGACAATCGCGAACAGCACGATGGGAAGCACCGTCACGACAAAGAAGACACGACGCACTGCGGTGTCAGCACGAACACGCACAGAATCCAATGGTCTTTCGTGTTGACCATTGGACTCAGGCTGCTGCTGTGCACGTGGAGGCACAGAGTTTTGCATCGTTACTTTAGCTTTGCGAGTGACTGAGCTTGTTGTTCAGCGGTCAATTCGACAAACCCAGATGGTTCGAGGAACTGTTGCCCGTCGGTGACAATCCAGCTGATGAAGGCCAATGCAAGCCCTGTTGGTTTCCCCTTGGTGGCCAAGTTTTCGAATCGTGCCGGCGGAGAAGGATATGCGCCGCTTGCCACCGCGGTCAGTGCTTCATCTTTTGTTTTGTAATACTCGTTAGCGTCTGCGCTGCCATTTTCATTCGCATCAATGGGAACCGCGATGACACCATCCACCAGGGCACCTGTGGTCAAGTCGAATGTGCTACCCAGATTCGCGAATCCAATTGCAAGCGGATCTTTGGCAACGGTGTCGACGAGGGCTGGTTCGCCGTTCACTGCGACCCCTTTGAGGTCGTCTTGGACTTTGCCGCCGGCAAATTTGGACCACATTTCTGCTGCCCCTGACGCATCAGAACGAGTAAAGACGTGAATTTCGTCGGTGATTTCTGGTTTACCAACGACGTCGCCCCATGTTTTGTATTCACCCGTGATGAATATCTTGTTGAACGTGACCTGGGTTATGCCATTTGCGGTAATTTCTGCCGCCACCGGATTCGATGCGCTGATGATTGGGAATACCGCGTCTTTCGTGACGGCTACCCAATATGCACCTTGGGCTTCTTCCTCTGGTTTGATTGCCCGCGAAATCATACCGATGTCCACTGCGCCTGCGAGTACGTCCGTCATTCCCTTGCCCGCGCCACCGCCTTGGACATCAAACTCCACGTTGGGATGAAGCTTTTGATATTCTTCTGCCCAAACAGTCATCATCGGATACAGCGCAAATGCCCCCGATATAGCCAACGTTCCGCTCAACGCATCCAAGGGAGCAGCCGTGGGCTCGCCCGCGCCTGCTGCCCCATCGATCACCTTCGTGGCTTCGCCAGCTGGTGCACTCATGCCACAAGCGGTGAGTGCAAACATCGTCGCAATGAGTATCCGAGTAATCCATGATGTACGGTGCATCGCATCCTCCTTTTGATCAATAGAATTATTCCTATCGATTTAGTAGACTTAATGGCCAGAGAAAAACCGGCGGTACCGGTGAGTGAGGCGAATGCCTCTTGTTCAATACTATACTAAGTCGATAGGATATTGTCAAATTGATGAAAAACACACCTTCAGAAGAAGATTTCGTACCTGCCTAATCAATATCAAAAGTCAGTTTAGCAACGTGAGTATGTCTTGCGAAAACGCTCCGCTGAGCGCTCTCGTCGTGATACGATGGTGCTCATTGCGGTGCTTGCAGGAGAGATATCAATGAACGCGTCATTGCCTGTGCCATTCATTGAACGGATGACACGTACCTATGGCTCCGCCGGCGCACAGTGGTGTGCGGCATTGCCTCATCACCTTGCCCAACTCGCAGTGCAATGGGATCTCGTTCTCGGGGATCCCTTTCCCTTGACCATGAACTATGTGTGTCGTGCAATGCACCGCACTCAACGAACGCCATTGGTCCTCAAAACGGGCTTCCCTGCGGAAGAGTTTGCTGCAGAACTTGCCATGTATGATCAGTACCGCGGGAGGACCGGGGTACAGTGCATTGAGATCGATCACGCACAGTATGCGGTGGTGCTTGAGCACGTCAACCCCGGTACCAGGCTGGACGATGCAGGGATGAGCGACCAGCAACAGGCACACGTCATCGCTGGTCTGATTCGGGATAGCGTCTTTCCCCATAATCGTGGCGTCGACATCCCCTCCATCGACACCATCGTCAATGACATTCGTCCGCATGCACGCATGATCTGTGCACAGCGGCCCGAGCTTTTTTCAATTGAGCATATCGAACGCGCATGCCACATCATGACCACGTCTACCACACGGACGACATGGTACCCCCTGCATGGCGATCTGCACGCAGGCAATGTATTGTTGCGTGACCGTCGCTATGTGCATATTGATCCGCAGGGGCTCGTCGGTCCCATGGTGTACGAATGCACCCCGTTTATTCGAGATAGACATAAACGTGTTGCCCATACGCAGGAGAGCAACGAACAGACAGTTGCGTTGCAAAAGATTTTTGCAGACGCACTCGACGTTCCTGTCTTGCTGGTTGCACAGTGGTGTTATGCAACAGCAGTCTGTGCGGCGTGGTGGTCGTTTCAATCGACACAGTCAATCGAACCGGCGGACTATCGTGCAGTCGATGATTTTTGGACGTTGTTGCAGATGCACCAAGCCGCGTGATCAGTGCTGAACGGACAAAAATCAGAAATTGGTATATTTCGAAAACGATGTACGACATTTCTTTCGGTTCCAAAGAATTTAGCGGTAAGCAGGTGTGTAAAAATGCCGTAAGATAAAGGGGATGGTATGTGTCTTTAGCATATGACAGAGCAGTCGAGGGGAGTCACATGAAACGCACCGCAGCA
>CANHPK010000219.1 GCA_947462525.1 Roseiflexaceae bacterium
CTCATCGTTTTCCCATGCGATTGCATCATACATCTGCCGAAAAGAACCACGCAACACATGCGGGAAGTGCACGCTGATATGCATATAAAAATCCCGCCAGGCGAGCTCGCTCAACCACACCTCGGCTCCTGTACGTCCATCAGCGGCTGTCGGCTGTTGCTCTGCGGCATGCGCCAGGCGTGCGCAGGATTGAATCGATACGATACCAAAGCGAAGGTAGGGCGACAGCATGCTGGTTCCTGCCTCGGCGAGCATGTCGCGGCCACGTTGATAGGCGTCGATGCGCCGCGCCGCGAATCGCGCACGCAGGGCATATGCGTATTCTGCAGTTGTATTCGGTATCGTCATATTGGTGGCAGGTGGAGCAGGGATTGCTGCCACGCGTTGCACCTCGGGGTGCGCAATCAACGATGGCGCTGCGATTGCATCGGGGAGCCGCAGGGCGTCGCGCCAGCGTCGATAAAACGGCGTAAACACTGTGTACGGTGTCCCACCGCCTGACCGAATGCGGTCGGTCGGGACCAAGAGCTGACCGTCATGTATGCCTACCGCGATTCCCATTACTTGGAGCTGTGTGGCCACGCGTTGGTCACGTTGGCTGGCCCAGGGCGTCTCGTCTCGTTGCCAACAGACCGCGGCTACCGCATGCTTCAGCGCGTACTCAGGTAGGACGACAGCGGGGTCGCCATAGAGCACCACCAAGCCGCTGCCTGCCGCCCGCAACTCGGCGTCGAGCGTGTGCAAACGGGCATATAAGAATGCAAGACGATTCGCCCCGACCCGTGACGAATCAACGAGCGTCGGATCAACCACAAAGACGGGGATGACCAGCCCGGCGGCCCGTGTCGCTGCATCGACCAATGCGGGATTTTCGTCGAGTCGCAGGTCACGCCGGAACCAATGAATGCTAGGGTGGGGCATACTGCTCCCTTGGTCATGCGATAATATAGCCATTGTAGCGAGGTTTGGGTGCTGCGCTGCTTGCGCAACGAACGGATCATCCCGTCAGCCGCCATGTTCAGGATGGGATCTGTTGCGTATAGCGACCGGTCTATCGCATCGTCACCGAATCAATCGTCATGCAACGCAAGGAACCACAATGACAGAACAACAGCGGGTCGTTACCTGGCAGAGCCCGTCGCTTTATACCGAACAACTGCATGCCCTGAGTGGGAGTGAATACGTGGCCGCGGTGCGGCGCGGTGATATCCCCATGTCACCCATGTTGCGACTCCTCGATATTCACGGCCAAGAAGCACAAGCGGGTCATGCAATCTTCACCGTCGTGCCGCAGGAATTCCACCTTAACCCGATGGGAATGGCCCACGGTGGACTCGCCTGCGCATTGCTTGATACCGCAATGGCAGTCGCCGTGGTGTCGACACTGCCGCGGGGTGTGGGGTATGTCACCCTCGAGATCAAGATCAACTTCACCAAGCCCATGACGACCGACAAAGGCGAACTCAGGGCCGTGGGGAGTGCGCTCCACATCGGCAGTCGCACCGCCACGGCCGAAGGCAAAATCCTCGATGCAGAGGGTACCATGTATGCACACGGAACCACGACACTGCTCTTAATGCGCCCAACTTAGCGCAGATCAGCGGGCGATGTCAGACAGTGATGCAGTGCACTGCCCGCTGCAATGCCACAGGTGCGCGCCACATCGAACCCCAGTGGTAAGCCGACCTCGCGTTCTAAGAGGGCGATGTGGTCATCGTTCAACGACGCCCACGGCGCATCGAGGACAATCCGGCCACCTGCCAGCAAGACCACTCGATCGGTGTGGGTTGCGCAGAAGTTCAGGTCGTGGGTCACCAAAATGACGGTACGGCCAGCCTGCGTGCATGTTGCGATGGCCGATGACAGTGTCTCGATGCTGTCAGCATCGAGTCCTGCCGTTGGTTCGTCGAGCGCGATGATATCGCTTTCGAGCGCCAGTATTGCTGCTGTCGCCACCAGACGACGGCGGGCAACCGGCAAGTCATACGGGTGAGTATCGGCGTCATCGGTCAAACCACACACTGCCATTGCGTCGATCACGCGGCGCTCTTGATCGCTCTTCGAGATGCCCAACAACGACGGTCCGTAGGCCACTTCGGTTCGTACCGTCGCAGCAAACAGTTGATTGCGTACATCTTGAAAGACGATACTCATCTGCCGTGCCAATGTTCCGGGCGCACGCTTCACGATATCGACGCCATTGAGAGCAATGGTCCCGCGCTGTGGACGCAACAAGCCGTTGAAGTGCCGCAATAAGGTGCTTTTGCCGGCCCCGTTGCGCCCCAGCAGTGCCACGCGTTCGCCACGCCCGATCGTCAGGTCGACATCGGTCAACACCGGCACCCCATTGGGGTATGCAAACTGTACTGAGGTACACGTCAACACCGGTGCCTGCATAGGTGCGGCGTGTGCCCGGGGCAGCGGTCGTGACACGGGCTCGACGGGTGCGTCGGTACGAATACCCTGCACCAAACCTGCGTGGGTGGTGGCTACGGTCGAGCCCTGCCACACATCATGGAGCTGTGCATAGCTCGATAATCGCTGGGCATACGACCGCCCGAGCGCCAATTGGGGGTCTGCGATGATTGTCTGCGGCGGACCATCCGCATGCAAACGCCCTGTGTTGAGGACGATGACGCGATCGGCATAGGCAGCGACCCAATCGAGGTGCTGTTCTGCCACAATAATGGTTTTGCCTGCCGCAGCAAGTCGGCGTAATGTGTCGCCCAAGGCGGCGACCGTCGGTGGATCAAGCTGCGCGGTTGGTTCATCAAAAATCAAGACGGGTGGGTTCAATGCAAGTGCAGCGGCAATGACCATCCGTTGCTGTTGCCCGCCCGAGAGTTGGAATGGTGATCGTTCGGCGAGGTGACCAATCTCCATCGTCGCCAATGCCTCTGTGACACGCGTGCGGATGGTATCTCCCGGCATGCCCATATTGGCTAATGCAAAGCCGACCTCGCCGGCCACGGTGTCGCATACCCCAGATATCTGTGTGCTCGCTTGACTAAGGACCACGGTCACATGCGGCAGCATGGCGTGCACGCTTCCCTCTATCGGGGACACGCCATCGACGGTTGCCGTGCCATCGACTACCCCACGAAAGAACTGCGGCATGAATCCCGCCAACAATGCACAGAGGGTACTTTTGCCCGCGCCAGCCGGCCCAATAATCGCCGTAAGGCTCCCTGCTGCAATCGCAATACTGATGTGGTCAAGCGCGGGGGTGGTGCGTCGGGTGTAGCGGAACGATAGCCCGTTGGTCGCGACAATTGCATCGTTCATGACAGATACCTCACCCCTACAACGGCCCCGCCCATGGCAACCACCGCACCGATACATGCCACACGAACGACTCGTTGCGCGCGGCTGTCTATCAACACCGTCATTCGGGTCGGTCGATTCGTCGCCGCAAACGCACGTAATTCGAGTGCCATCGAGCGTTCTTCGACATCGACGAGTGCGCCGACGACGAGTGGTCCAATCAACGGCACCAATGCACGGATGCGTGAAGGGAGCGAGTGAATGACCAATCCACGTGATTGCTGTGCTTCGAGGATGGCATCGGCCCGGAGCTTCATATCGGGGATGATTTGCAACGCCATCAGCAAAATGAATTCGATACTGCGTGGCAGCCCACGTTCGGCCAGTGCGTGCATGAGTTGCGCCGTTGGGGTCGTTTGAATCACTGTAAAGAGCGCAGCAACCAGTGTGCAGTAGCGCAAAATGTAGATCCACGCACCCGCAATGGCATCCAAACTCAGGACAAATCCGCCCACATCGATGGGCGACGTGCGCACGTCTGGCACGAGCACTCCCCGGATAAGGAGGAGCGAAATGGTAATCGGCACGAAAAAAAGCGGATAGACACGTGCTATCTCGCCGCGTCGATGCGACGCAGCGGTTGTCAGCAACGCGGCGCCACAGATGGCTGTGCTCAACCATACCGATGGGCTGAGATATGCAGCGACAATCAGAACCAATGCGAGGCTCAGTTTGGTCAGCGGATGCAGGAGGTCGTACCGACTGGGCATGCATACCTTCTTTTGCAAAAAAACACGGCGCCCACAGGATGTTCCCCGTGGGCGCCGGTAGAACGAACTACTGCTCGAATCGGTCGCGCACACGCAAAGGCAACAAGTTGATTATCGCCCATACCATCATGAATGATGCGAGTTTGTCGAACGGATCAGAGATGATACCTTGGCCCAACGTCGACACCAGCACGGACTGTCCTGCTGCCAAGAACCCGGCGACCAAG
>CANHPK010000220.1 GCA_947462525.1 Roseiflexaceae bacterium
CTGTCACTTTGGTGACGATGACCATCCGCGATAACGGCCGCGGCTTCACTCCCGCGCTGCACACCAGTCCCACCGCGTCGCCGACCTTCGGAATCCTCGGGATGCGCGAACGCATCACGGCACTGCACGGGACGTTGACCTTCAGCACCGACGCCGGTGCCGTGGTCCACGTTGAAATAAACTTGGGCGAACACACACTCCCCCACCCGGAGGTCGTATGAACACAGCCTCAATCCGCGTCCTCGTCGTCGATGACCATCCGGTCGTCCGCCACGGGTTGCTCGCGCTCCTCAAATACGAGCCGGGCATGGAGGGTGTCGGTGATGCCGCCGACGGCGCAACGGCAATCGACACCATCATGGATCTCGCCCCAGATGTGGTATTGCTCGATCTGCGCCTGCCCGTCTGCAACGGCGTCGACGTCATGATGCGCTGTCGAGAACGCGGCTCACCAGCCCGTTTCCTCGTATTGACGACCTACGACAGCGACGAAGACATCGCACGCGCCCTCGCCGCCGGCGCCAAAGGGTATATGCTCAAAGACGTCTCGTCATTCGAACTGATGCAAGCAATCCGGGCCGTCATGCGCGGCAGTGCCGCGCTCGAGCCACGAGTCGCCGCTCGTGTGATTGCACGGCTCAACGAAGCCAGTCCTGACGACTTGTCGCTGCGCGAACTCGATGTCCTCACCCTGATGGTCCGCGGCGATGCCAACCGCGCAATCGCACATGCATTGCATGTCTCCGAAAACACGGTCAAAACCCATGTCAGCCACATTTTTGCCAAACTCCAAGTCCAGAGTCGCGCCGAGGCCGTCGCGGTGGCGTTGCAACGGGGGATTGTCTCCTTGCACTGACATCCCGACGACGTCTTGGGCTACAATAGGCGTATGAACGCCACTATCGAACAATTCGTTGTCATTTTTCTGGGTATCTTCTACGAAGCAGTCCCCTTTTTGACCATCGGCGCACTGGTTTCTGCCGGTATCCATCTGTTCGTCGACCCGGTCTGGCTCATGGCCAAAATTCCGCGCAATCGGACCCTCGCAGCCCTCGCGGGCGGGCTGATTGGGCTTTTCTTTCCGGTGTGCGAATGCGGCTCGGTACCAGCAGCCCGGAGCTTCATCAATCGTGGTGCGCCAGCGCCCTTTGGCTATGCGTTTGCGCTCGCTGCACCGGTCATCAACCCCATCGTCCTGATTTCGACCAGTGTGGCATTTGTCGGTGTGACCGGCTGGGGGTTTGTGTGGTGGCGTATTGGTTTGACACTTTTGGTTGCCGTCATCACTGCCCGCTTCCTCCCGCTCCAGGTATCCCAACCAGGTGTCGCTGACCATGCGCACACGCACACCGATGACGAGCTCCCGGTGCTGGCCTGGCTCCGCCATGCGTCCACTGATTGGCTCGATATGGTGCGATTTCTGGTCTTTGGGGCTGCACTCGCTGCCGCGGTACAAGTCTTTGTTCCGAACGGCTGGTATGTGGCACTGACCGACAACCCATGGCTCGCAGTCCCCGCCATGATGGCACTCGCAGTCATCATGGCAATCTGCTCCACGGTCGATGCATTTGTCGGGCTCGCACTGCTCCGCACGATTGCACCCAACGCGGTGCTGGCGTTTCTCGTCTTTGGACCGATGATCGACCTCAAAAGTATCCCGATGTTCATTGGTGCGTTCGGTACGCGGGTAACAGTGCGCATGATCGCACTGACCACCATTCTGACCGCCACTGCATGTCTCATCATTGGAGCACTCGGATGGGTATAATGTCGCGTCGGATTTTTCTCTCTGTCGTGCTGTGCACCCTCGCGGGGATCCTCAGCTACCGCACGGCTATGGGCCAGATGGCGCTGTACATTCACCCGCGCTACGAGTTGTTGGTCTATGGGTGTGCGCTGGTGGTTTTTTTGTTCGGGGCGGTGTCGTGGTCGAGCAACGCACCACTCCCTCGCTTGAGTACCATTTTTCTGTGTATTCCGGTCTGTATCGCCGTGGCGTTTGCGCCCAAACCGTTGGGTTCAGCCGCGTTGGTCAGCCAACTCGGTTCGCTCAATGCAGTCGTGCCCGCAACGCAACCCCAAGCCCGCACCACCGACACTCAGCAGTGGAACCTTTACGAGTGGGCGCTCGCCAGCACCGTCGATATCACTCCGTATGCAGGCAGCACCGCGGTCGTCGAGGGCTTTGTCGTCCAAAATGACGAACTCGGCTTGCCCGATGACCAATTCATGGTGGCCCGCTATGTCCTCAAGTGTTGCACCGCCGATGCCGGCGGGGTGGGCATGCGCATCGCCTGGGGCAACGCACGCCAGTTTCGTTCCGACCAGTGGGTCCGTGTGAGCGGCACCCTCGCGGTCGAGTCGAGTACCGGCGTCCCGCGACCGCTCATCGTCGCATCCTCGGTCGTTCCCATCGAGCAACCGGGCCGACCGTACCTCATCCCCTAAGGCATCGCTGCAGGGCGCTCCCCAAAAATCGCCCGCCCGACCCGCACCATCGTGGACCCTTCGCCGATAGCCACGTCGATGTCGCCGCTCATCCCCATCGACAACGTCGCAAGCTGGTGGTTGGGCAGCTCCGGCTGGAGCGCATCACGCAACAGGCGCAACGAGCGGAACACCCCGCGCACAGACTCGGGTTCGTCACTATACGGCGCAACCGTCATCAGTCCTTCGATGCGCACACCCGCAACCTCGCCAATAGCACGCACCACGGCAACCACCTCGGCACGTATCTGGGGATCGGTTTCCCACCCGTGTGCAGCGATGCCTTCTTTCGTATCTTCGCCCGACACATTGCACTGCAACAATATCCGTACCGGCGCGCGACCGAGTTCGATGGCATGTCTGCCCAGTGCTTGCGCAAGTGCCAGGCTATCCACCGATTGGATGACGTCAAACAGCATCACCGCTTTTTTGGCTTTGTTGCGCTGCAAATGACCAATCAAATGCCACTCAATCCCTGCCAATTCGGCACAGCGTGGGATCTTTTCTTCTGCCTCTTGGACCCGATTTTCACCAAAAATCCGCACACCCGCCGCATAGGCGGCGTGCACCAGTTCTGCGGGGTGTGTTTTGCTCACGCCCACGAGGGTCACGTCACTGCTCTGGCGTCCCGCTGCCTGCGTCGCCTGCTGTATGCGTTGTTCAATCCGGGCTATCGCCTGTTTCATGGCATCCTCTATCGTCTGTGGGGGGATTGTACCATGCACAAAAAACCGGTACCACGGGCCCCGCCCGTGGTACCGGGGTCGCGCAACGTCAGCTCCGATTGGCAGCCAACCCCGCGTTGACCACGTCGACGGTCACTTCTGTTGCACCCTGCTGCCGTGCAATCCCTTCGATGACCATCTGCAACTGGCGTGATGCCGAGATACGCGGCAAGTACGGCAGTTTCTGCAGTTCCGCATCCAGCAAATCACGTGCGTCGCTCGACCAGCGCAAGTTGCCGCTCTGGCCAGACGGGGCGGCTGCTGGTGCGCCGCCTTGGCCGCGTGCCGCTGCATATGCACCATCGACCGGCAAGAAATTGAGCAACCCATCATAGAGCCGATTCACGATTTCTTGCATCAAAATGACACAGCCGCGGTAGCCGATAAACGGTGTTCCGACGGCACGCCGCACTGCAGGTCCGGGGAACGACGCGGGGATGTAGTTGGTAAAGCGTGCCCCTGCTTCACGCAGGTAGATACGCTCGTTCATCGACCCAAACAGAAAAGACGGCGCTTTCTTGTGGATGTGTTGCCGCGTCGCTTCGTTGTCGTAGTCGCCCGGGCGTCGTGGTCGCGCGGTCGAAAAGGCGATTTTCATCCCCAGTTCCTCACCCAAAAAGCGCTCCAGCCCATCGGCTAGTCCGCGCCCAGCCACAATCCCGACATCCAGCGTGCTAAACCAGTCACCCTGTGGTCCACGCCACAAATCCCACACCGCCTGCAAGGTGGTTTTCTTTTCGTTGGCGATGAAGGCCTCGGCGTGTTCGCTGGTGCCGAGTAGTGCCCCCAGCGCACGCACAAACGCGTTGCTGTCTTTCATGCCGTATGGGGCAGTCAAAATGGGTTTCTCGAGGCGCTCCGCCAGTCCCATACCGAACTCTTTGTACAACACCACTGTGACTGCCCCAGCAGCCAAACGGTGCATCTCTGCCAACGTGGTCGCATACGGGAACACGATGTTGACGGTGCCACCCGCACCTTCGATCATGCGCCGCATTTCTTCGAGTTCTGACGGTGCATTGAAGCAGCCATAGGTCGGCCCGA
>CANHPK010000221.1 GCA_947462525.1 Roseiflexaceae bacterium
CACAGGGGAACAACCATGGGTATGCTCGACGAAATCCTGACACACAACGCAGAGTATGTTGCGACGCGACAATACGAGGCATTACAAACAGATAAATTCCCCGACAAGGGACTCGCGGTCCTTGCCTGTATGGATGCCCGCTTGGTGGAGCTTTTGCCACAAGCACTCGGGATCCGCAATGGCGACGCAAAACTCATCAAGAACGCGGGCGCGCTCGTCACCGCACCCTGGGGTTCGGTGATGCGTAGCCTCTTGGTCGCGGTATATGCGTTGCGCGCCGAAGAAATCTGTGTCATTGCGCACTATGACTGTGGCATGAGTGCCATCGACCCATCCGAGATCCTGGCTCAGGCACGCCAACGCGGCATTTCTGACGACGTCATTCGAACGTTACGTGTGTCGGGAATTGACTTGGACGGATTTCTCAAAGGCTTTGCGAACGTCGAAGAAAGTGTGCGCAATACATGCACCCTCGTACGACAACACCCACTGCTGCCACGCGATGTCCCCGTACATGGGCTAATTATTGACCCTTCGACGGGCCGACTCGACACCATCGTCAACGGCTATACCGTTATGGCCGCAGAAAACGCGACAGAAGCATCACCGCAATGACACGCTACACCACCCCGACCAACACCAATGTAACCACCACCAAGAAGCTCGGCGAAGGCGGGGAGGGTGCGGTTTTTGACGTTGCAGGGCAAAGTGGTCTGGTTGCAAAAATCTATCATCCCCATCGGCTGAACCAATCGCTGGCAGCCAAGGTCATCGCGATGACCCGCAACCCACCCGAAGATGCCACGCGCGCATCATTGAATCACGTTTCGATTGCATGGCCCATTGATGTGCTCTACAGTGGCAAGCAATTTGTGGGCTACACGATGCCCAAAATCAAGAAAGCCGATGATCTGTATGATCTGCTTCAGCCACAGCAACGCGCCAAGCAGCACGGCTCACTCAATCACCGGCACCTCTATCGGACCGCGCGCAATCTCGCCATCGCGATGGACGCCATCCACCAAAAAGGGTACGTCCTGGGCGATGTGAACTTCAAAAACGCACTTTTTAATGACGACGCCCTTATCACGATTGTCGACTGCGACTCGATGCAAGTCACCGATGCCGCTGGGGTGGTGCACCGTTGTCTGGTAGGAGTCCCGGAGTATACCCCGGCAGACCTCCAAGGCGTAGACTTTAGTCAGGTGTCACGCACCAAAAACCACGACGCATTCGGCCTTGCGGTGCTGATTTTTCAACTCCTCATGCAGGGTTTTCATCCGTTTGCGGGCAAACCGCGGCCGGGCGAACAAGAAGTCGAGCAATCGCACATTTACTGCATCAGCAAGGGGATTTTTCCTTACATCAGCAATCAACCGTACGAACCGCCACGGGCCGCGCCGTCGATGCTCTGTCTGCCGGTGTTGATCCAGCAACAGTTTGAACGTGCCTTCACGCAGCCCAACGCACGCCCGACTCCCAAAGACTGGGCCACGGTACTGGCGATGATCGAACCGCGGCTCATCCCTTGCCCCAACGACGCAGCACATTGGTACCCGAGCGACGGGCATTGTGTGATTTGTGAGATTGACTATAACGTTGGCCGGCGGACACGTACGGGCGCCAAGCCGAGCGCTACCGTTCAAATGCAGGTGCCACTGCCTTCTGCACCTTCGCGCACAACGGGGCCGCTCCGCCCTGCAGCGATTTCGAAGCCCGTGGTCACCGCACCGCAATCTCGCCCGCCGACGCAACCCGTGCAACAACCACCCCGGACTGCACCTGCAACACCACGACCGACCAAACCAGCGACGCCCAAGCCTACCGTTGCCCCTGCGCCTAGCCGTCCCGTCGCACCAGCATCTCCATCCCAAAGCTTGCCACCGTTGGTCAGCCCGCAGTCGGCACCACGCGTGGTCCCACCCACTCCGCAACCACACCAACCACCGGTCGACATCATAAAGCAGATAACGACTTTTGTACGCGCACATCGCATCGTGTTGGTGCCCGTGGCGGTCATTGTGATGGCCTTGGCAATTGCGTTGTCGTCGTCGTGGAATTCATCAGCCACGCCCCTACCTAATAGTCCCGTCATCGTCGTCGCAGAACCGACTGCCACGGTGATTGGAGAACCCACTGCAGTCGCTGCCCCGACGACGGAGTTGATCCAACCAACCGAAATCGTTACTACATCAATCCCGTGTACACCTGAAGGCATTGTCGCAGCACACTGGCCGATGCTGCCTGCCGATGTGCAGGAAGCGATGTACACCAAACCACTCATTCTGAACAAAAGTTCGTACAATTCACCGGTCATCGAACTGAAAGAGAAAACGCTCAACTCAGTATCAGCGACTGCAACGGAAAGCATATCGTTTGCTGAAATCCGAGCAAATTGTAGTGAACGGCAACTCGTTCGGAGTAACCCACTCGTATACATTCCCGCTGATGCGACACAAACTACCGCACTCTGTGCGCCGCCTGGATGCGAAATTGTAGCGCCGGAATACCGAGCTGTGTTTGTCAAAAACGAAATTGCGAAAGCAGACTCCAGAGAACTCTTTAGTGCATTTGATTTACTCTATCACTTCTTTTACAACCGACCCACCCCACTCGAAGTGAAAATGGTCGGTATCTTGTCTGACGAAAAAACACGTATTGCTTCATTGCAAACTTTGGTGTTGCCTTTTGTCCAAACGCGCATCCTCACGACACGTGCGGGCGTTCCCCTCTGGGAGGATTCCCTCAACGGAACAGAAAGCACACGAGTGACCATTGCCCCGGGCGACCCGGTATACATCAAGGATGTGGGAATAACTACCGCGGCAACTGAACAAACTCTTGTCCAGTTTTCGCGCACAATAACCCTCCCTGACCGACCTTGGGATGATGGTAAAATGGTACGTGCTGCAGATTATGTCAACGGATTTAAAAACAACATCAACGCTGTCAATGGATTAATTGTTGCAGTCGAACCATCTGGTGAGAATCGCATCATCATTCGTTACATCCCTGGACTCCCCAAAGAATTGGCAGATGCCATCGCCCCGACAGCACTCCGCGATGCAGATATCCTCACCGAAAGCATGGGAGAATGGCGTGTGTCGAGGGGTGGGAACTCGTATAATCTGATGCACTCTGATCCTCGGAAGTCATTCTCCATGAGCGTCGAACTCGATTTGAAAAAAGTGGTTGATAAACTGTATAAGGATAAGGATGATAATGCATATGATGTATTTATCAGTGATTCCGCTGTAACACCACAGTTGCTGAATGAAATTGCGAATTTTTCAAAATCGAATGATACAGAATTCGGGTACACCATCCGTCTCGTTCCCACTGGCGCCTTGTGGGTATTACAAAAATGAAGGATAAACGTATGCGTCGCTCATCGATTCTCTTTGCGTTGATCACAAGTGTTTTCGTTATGTCGTGTGGAACCCTGTCGCAACTCGCCGACACCGCCATACCCACCGCCCAAACGATTATCGTGACGGCTACGCCTGAAGCACAGCCAGACGCCGAGCCGACCGCCGAGCCGGCGCTCGAACCCGAACCAACCAGCACCACATCGCAGGGTGAATCAACGCTCATTGCAGTGCAGGCCCGTGGCGTCCTCCGCTGCGGGGTGAACGCCGACCTGCCCGGATTCGGCCTCTATGACGCGGTACGCAAGCGCTGGAGTGGCTTCGATGTCGACTTCTGCAAAGTCATCGCAGCGGCGGTGTTGGGCGACCCGACCAAAGTCGAGTACATCCCCGTTACTACTGCAGATGGACCCAATGAGCGGATGAATGCGGTCCGCACCAAACTTATTGACGTTTTGATCCGCAACACCACCTGGACCGCCTCACGCGATGGCGCACAACTGATGTTTGCCCCAACCACGTTCCACGACGGCCAAACCTTTCTGGTACGCGCCGATAGCGGCATTCGCACACTCACAGACCTCGCCGGCAAACGGATCTGTGCTTCCAGCGGGACCACAAGTGTGTTGAACTTGCGCGACGATTTCGCAGCGCGTGATATCTCGTTCGATTTGATCGAAATCGAAGGCGAAAAACTCTACAGCACCTACGCAGATGGTGAATGTGATGCCGTCACCAGCGATAGCAGTCAACTATCCGTGCAGCGCGTCAACCTCAAGAATCCCGATCAGCATGTGGTGCTGGGCGACCGCATCTCACGCGAGCCGCTCGGCCCCGTCGTAGCCGAAGGGGATGATCAGTGGTATGACATCGTCAGCTGGAGCGTC
>CANHPK010000222.1 GCA_947462525.1 Roseiflexaceae bacterium
GTATTCATTTATACTACAGACATGCATAGTTGTCTGCTAAGTCAATTAGCGGGGTATCTGACATGACGCTGATAGACCCGCGTGAATCCCTCGGCCGCAAAATCGCCCGCCTGCGGAGCGAACGCGGCTGGACCCAAGAACAGCTGGCCGAACGGCTGGCGGTGTCGCGCGTGGCCGTATCGCACATCGAGATGGGCCTGTCGGTCCCCTCGGAACGCACGGTCGTTTTGCTCGCCGGGATGTTCAACCTCGAGCCACCGCAGCTCGTTGCTGGTACCAGCTACCCCGATGCAAAACGGGACCGCTTGCCGATGACGACGGCACGCTATACGGCGATTGATCTTTTGGCCGCACTCCTCGAGGCAGACATTGCCTGGGTGCAGGCGGGACAGACGCGCCCCGGCCTGCGCAACGCGTGGCTAACGCGCATCAGCGACGCACAAGAAGCTTGTACCGACCTGAGTGATATGTCCAAACTGCGCGCATTACAGACGCGTGTCTATCGCGATATCCTCTAACCTACATCTAATATCCTGCGCACCCTTATACCACGCCTACTGGCGTGGTTTTTTGTGTTCAGAATCCAGCAGGTCTTTCCAATCACGCAATACCCTATTTCGATGCGTTTTTTGTGCGGACAATGATACTCTTTCATCATACTTGACAAAATTTAGCAACTTTGTATACTTAATTAATATAAGTTTGTACAGTAACTTACTCATATAAAAGAGTTGGCAAGGGAACTCTATGTCACGACGTGCGATTGGTATATCGGGGAGTCCATCGAGTAATTCACGGTCGCGGATTGTGACTGCCTCGGTGTTGATGCAGCTCGGCGGCTTCGGCATTGCCACGGAGATCATTGACCTGCTCGAACTCCCTGCAGAAGCGTTGTTGGCACGCAGTACAAACGCGTGGATCGATCGCGTGATACAGCAGGTTGTTGCTGCAGATATTGTGCTCCTGGGGACTCCGATTTATCGGGCGAGTTATGCGGGTCAACTGAAGGCGTTCCTCGACCTGTTACCACAGGATGCCCTTCGTGGAACGGTCGTGGGACTGATTGCAAGCGGAGCAGGCGGTGGGCATCTGTTGGCGCTCGATCACGGGTTGCGGCCATTAGTGGCCAGTATGGGCGGGTTGAGTGCGGCGTCTGGTATTTATGTCACCGACGCGCAGTTCCCCGACAAATCCATGCTGCCAGAGAATGTCCATCTGCAAACCGTTCAGCTCGCCAAAGAACTTCATCTCATCAGCAAAGACTATCGTCTCAGTGTACACACAGAGGGAGCACGCATATGACCACCACTGATACGCACATAACCGAACAGGCAGTGACTTCATCGGCCTTACGTCAGGCTGCTGGGCAATTCGCCACTGGAATCACTGTGGTTAGCCTTCATGATGGCAATGGAGTCCGAGGCATGACGGCAAATTCGTTCACGTCGGTGTCTTTGGATCCGCCATTGATATTGGTCTCGGTCGATGTGCGGCGGAGCATCCATGCGTTGTTTGGTCCTGAGCGACGTTTTGTCGTGAGCGTGCTTGCGAGTGACCAACAAGCGTTATCAGACCGGTTTGCGCGATCGAGCAACCAAGAGACGACGACGTTCCACGACATCGCTTCGCGCCGCACCCACGATGGTTTGCCATTGTTGGATGGTGCATTAGCGCACTTTGTCTGTCGTCTCGATGCAGCGCACCCTGCCGGGGATCACACACTCTTTATCGGCCTTGTCGAGCACGTCGAAGTCACGCCGGCCCAACCCTTGTTGTATGTCGCTGGCCAATACCGCACCCTCGGGAAGTGAGAAAGGACCGTCTCATGAACGACACGCATCGTCACCTTGTTATCGGCGCTGATATTCTTCATGCTCCACAACGGGCAGCGCTCCTCGAAGACTACCGGCGCGCAGTCCAGATTGCTGCAGCAGGGCTCTTGGATTTTGTTTTGCTGCGTGATGCCCGTGCGCTGTTATCGAACGCTCCTGCTGGGCGCCTCGATGCACTGAGCGTTGCGGCTCGCTTGGCACCCGAAGTTGCACACATTGGCTTGGTGGTTGGCAAACAGACGACGTCCAGCGAGCCCTTCACGGTATCGCGTGAACTGGCGACGCTGGATTTGGTCAGCGGCGGCCGGGCTGGCTGGTTCGTGCAGACCTTGCAGAGTACTGCCGAGGCGCAGAATTACGGCACCCAAGAGCTTTCGTCTTTGGAGGCACGTAGTGCGCAGTCTGACGAGTACGTCGCGGTCAGTCGCAAACTATGGGACAGCTGGGAGGACGACGCGGTCGTTGTTGATCGGGCACGCGGGTGGTACCTCAACCCCCACAAATTGCACCATATTGATCATCGGGGGCAACACTTCCAAATTCGCGGGCCTTCTATCACCTACCGGCCGCCGCAAGGGCATGTCGTCGTGATGCAGAGTGACGAAGACAGCGCCGATATTGTGGCAGCTGCCGCCACTGCAGACGTCATCATCCAGCACAACAGAGGATTGGTAGCTGCGCAACAGGCCTATGCTGCCCAGCAAACGATTGCTGCAGCACATGGCCGCACCGTACGCATCCTCCAGCGCGTTGTCATCGTCTGTGCAGACACGACGGCAGATGCGTATGCACGTTCAGCACAGGTAGATGTGGCCGTTGGCAAGCGCGCGCAGGTCATGTCTGGCACTGCCGAACAGGTAGCCGATCAGTTGGGGCTGTGGTTCAACGCCAATGCCTGCGACGGGTATGTGTTGGCGAACGCTGGTCCGTCGGACGACTACGCACATGTCATCGACTCGGTCATCCCTGTATTGCAGCGACGCGGATTATTCCATCAGGCGTATCACGGCACGACGTTGCGCGAGCATCTTGGGCTCGAACGGCCCGCCAATCCATACGCTGGTGCAGCCTCTGAGGCGCACATCGCCTACGAAGGAGAACGATGATGAGCGAGAAACTCCCACAAGTCCACCTCGGTGTCTTCTTCCAAGGTGTGGGCCATACGATTGGCTGGCGTCACCCGGATCATGTCGCCCACAACGCGTTTTCGACGTACGTCGAATTTGCCCAGTTGGCAGAGCGTGGGAAATTTGACCTGATTTTCTTTGGAGAAGGACTCGTGGTCCGCGAACATCAGAACAAATTTTTTGGCTCAATTGTCAACGGTCGCCCTGACTCACTCGCCCTTATCCCTGCCTTGGCTGCAGTGACCAGTCACATCGGGATGGTTGCGACAGTGTCGAGTACCTACAACCAACCATACGAACTCGCGCGACAATTCGCGTCGATTGATCATGTCACCGACGGCCGCGTGGGCTGGAACGTCGTCACGACGTTTAGTAACTCTGCTGCCAAAGACAGCGGTGGCGATCAGGTAGCCTACAACTTTAGCAAGTCGCATCACCTCGACCATGCCACCCGCTACGACCGTGCACGCGAATTTGTGGCACTCATCAAACGGCTTTGGGACAGTTGGCAAGACGATGCCTTCGACAATGGCACACTCGATCACACGCGCATTCACCCCGTTGAACATCAGGATACGTGGTTCAGTGTCAACGGCGCACTTGATGTGCCACGCTCCCCACAGGGACATCCGGTGATTGTACAGGCAGGGCAATCCCCCGATGGGCGTGATTTGGCTGCACGCATCACGGATGTCATCTTCAGCCCGTCGCGTGACATCGACGAATCGAAGGCGTACTACGACGACGTCAAGTCACGCATGCTTGGACATGGTCGCGACCCCCAGTACCTACGCATGCTACCGGGCTTGTCGGTAGTGATTGGCGCTACCGAAGAAGAGGCCAAAGCGAAGGCAGCACACTACCGAGAATTACTCTACACCACCCAGATTGTCCGTTATTTACTGAGCGAGCAGAGTGGGGCGGACTTCACCGACGTCGATTTGGATGGTCCGTTCCCCGTCATCGACACAACCGCATCAGACATCAACGGTGCATTGGTGACGCGTTGGAGTGAGCAAGCATCAGCCAAAAATCTGACGGTTCGCCAGCTTGCGTTGCATGTGTTTGCGAACTGGACTGTCGTCGGTACACCAATCCAGGTGGCTGATTACATCGAAAAATGGGTGCGTGCTGAGGCATGTGATGGCTTCCTGCTGACACCGACCGTGCTCCCCAACGATCTGCGCGACTTCGTCGATTTGGTCGTCCCCGAGTTACAACGTCGCGGTTTATACCGTACCGATTACAGCGGACGTACGCTCCGTGACCACCTCGA
>CANHPK010000223.1 GCA_947462525.1 Roseiflexaceae bacterium
AAAAGCGCGACCGAGAGCATAGTAGCCATCGGATTTGCGATCCCTTTACCAGCGATGTCGGGAGCAGAACCATGAATAGGTTCGTACAACCCCATCCTTGTTGGGCCAGTACCATCTGCGCCAAGCGACGCCGAGGGGAGCATTCCCATCGAACCAGCCAACTGCGATGCTTCATCGGTCAAAATATCGCCGAACATGTTCTCGGTGACGATGACGTCGAAGTCTGCGGGACGGCGGATCAGGTGCATCGCACATGCGTCGACGAGCATATGTTCGAGTGCAATATCGGCAAACTCTTCCTTCATGACACGTGTCGTGACCGATCGCCATAACCGTGACGTCTCGAGGACATTTGCCTTATCGACCGATACCAATTTCTTTTTGCGGCCGCGTGCAATCAGCGCAGACGCACGTACGATACGCTCTATCTCGCCCGTGGTATAGATGCAGGTGTCGATAGCCACTTCACCTGACGCATGTGCCTCGCGTTTTTTGTCGCCGAAATAGATACCACCGGTAAGTTCACGCACAACAACCATATCGACACCGACCAAAAGGTCTGGTCGCAACGGAGATGCTGGGATGAGTTTGGGATGAATCGTCACCGGGCGCAAATTCGCATACAGTCCGAGTGCTTTACGTATGCCCAATAAACCTTGTTCTGGACGTACTTTGGCAGTCGGGTTATCCCACTTGGGACCACCGACAGCACCCAACAGCACCGCATCTGATGACGTACACGCATCAATGGTGTCTTGGGGTAATGCAGTGCCGGTGGCATCGATTGCACATCCACCAAGTAGTGCCGTTTTCAGTGTGAACGAGTGCCCAAAGACCTCTGCGACCTTCTGGAGCGCTGCGACGCCTTGTGCAACGACTTCCGGACCGATTCCATCTCCGGGGAGGGTGGTAATTGTTGCGTTCATACAAGACCTGCGGTGTTGACGCGTGCAGCGTGGGCGGATTCGTAGGTAGTCAGATCGTCGTCTGCAGAGACAAGAAAGCCGAGCTGGTCAACGCCATTGAGGACGCAATACTTTGCGAATGGTTCAATGGGGAAGTGGACTTTCTCGCCGTCAGGGAGTGTCACGGTTTGGGTTGCCAAGTCTACCGAGATTTCGACTTCACCAGCAGCTTCTGCATCGGCTGAAACGAGTTTTTGGTAGGTCTCTTCACTAATGATTATCGGCAACAGTCCGTTCTTTAGTGAGTTGTTGCGAAAAATATCAGCAAAATATGTGCTCAGGACTGCTTTGAACCCGAAGCCTTGGAGCGCCCATGGTGCATGTTCTCGGGAAGAGCCACAACCGAAGTTATTGCCAGCAACCAGGACCTCAACGCCCTGATATTCGGGTTTGTTCACGACAAACGACGGGTTTGGCGTACCATCGTCGTTGTAACGCCAATCCGAAAAAAGAATTTCTCCCAGGCCGACCTTGCTCGTCGTTTTGAGGAAGCGCGCCGGGATAATCTGGTCGGTATCGATGTTTTCGACCGGCAAGACGGCATACCGTGCGGTGTATGGCTTGAATGATTCCATTACATCGTCCTATCGTTGAATGTCGAGGTCAGCGTGGATGCGCTTCCGCACCGCTTCACCGACCAAACTAATGCCACTGTTCAGCAGGATGAGGCCAACGGTGCCACGGGCGAACCACGATTGCGATTTGCTCTTGCGGATCAGGGCATCGCCAGCGATGCTGAATCCCAAACCTACGAGGATGAGCCCGAGTGGGGCCAACCCCAGCCACACGGGGATCCGTGGTTCGGTGAAGTCCTTAGCGGATGTCTCGTGGGTCACTGATTACTCCTGAGATAGCGGTGGCAGCGGCGGTGAGCGGACTTGCCAAGAACGTGCGTCCACCTTTTCCTTGGCGTCCTTCGAAATTACGGTTGCTGGTCGATACCGCATACTGACCAGGTTTGAGTTGATCGCCGTTCATTGCGATACACATCGAGCAACCCGCCTCGCGCCATTCGGCACCAGCAGCGATAAAAATTTTGTCGAGGCCTTCTGCTTCGGCTTGTTTTTTGACTTGTGCTGACCCAGGGACAACCATCACACGCACCTTCGGGTTGACCGTACGGCCGACCATGAGGCTCGCTGCCTGGCGCAAGTCAGTGATGCGCGAATTCGTGCAGCTCCCAATAAACACGACATCAACCGCTTTACCGATGAGTGATTGCCCTTCGGAGAGGTCCATGTACTTCAATGCTTTTTCGAGGCCTGCTTTGGATTGTTCGTCGGTCATGTCGTTCCGCGTGGGAATGGTCCCGGTGATGGGAATCCCCATACCTGGGTTGGTCCCATAGGTAATCATCGGCGCGAGATTGTCGGCATCGAGTTCGATGGTCGCATCATATGTTGCGCCGCGATCGGTGACCAAGGTTTGCCAATCTGCGAGTGCAACGTCCCATGCAGCGCCCTGTGGCGCGCGCGGGCGACCTTTGATGTACTCGAACGTGACCTGATCTGGTGCTATCAAACCGGCACGAGCGCCGCCTTCGATAGACATGTTGCAGATCGTCATGCGTTCTTCCATACTGAGCCCACGAATGGCGCTGCCGGTGTATTCAAAGACATATCCAGTTCCGCCACCAATACCGATCTGGGCAATGATAGCCAGAATGATGTCTTTGGCACCCACGCCTGGTCGGAGTGTGCCATTAATGCGGACTTCCATGGTTTTGGGGCGACTCTGGAGCAGACATTGGGTGGCCAACACGTGGCCGACTTCGGAGGTACCGATGCCAAACGCCAATGCGCCGAACGCGCCATGCGTACTGGTGTGACTATCGCCGCAGACAATGGTCATGCCGGGTTGGGTGAGCCCTTGTTCGGGTCCGATGACATGGACAATGCCCTGATTTTCGGTTCCCAATGCAAAAAGCGGGATGCCGAAATCACGACAGTTTGTTTCGAGTTGGGTTAACTGTGCCTGCGCCTGGGCATCCGGAACAGGAATAATCCCATCACGCCCGCGGGGAGTTGTCGGGGTGGAGTGATCCATCGTCGCAACGGTTTGGTTCGGCCGGCGAACCTTGAGCCCGCGTTCGCGGAGTTCGGTGAATGCCTGCGGTGAGGTCACTTCGTGCACGAGGTGCAGATCAACATACAAGACCGCCGGGGTCTCGCTGGTCTCAGGACGGACAATATGCCGATTCCAGATTTTTTCGAACAACGTTTGCGGCGCAGTGGTCATTTGCCAGTTCCTCACATGCAAATCCGTGGTGGGGATTGCTCCCCACCACTAAGGATGAATGCCTAAATGTAGTCCAACCAGCCGTGCTTATCGTCGACCTTGCCAGCAAACAATCCGAAGAAGTGCTCCTGGATTGCGTTGGTGATTTCGCCGATTTTGCCTGTGCCCACGGTCACACGGTCGACCGAACGAATCGGGGTGACTTCTGCTGCTGTGCCACAGAAGAACAACTCATCGGCGATGTACAACGCCTCACGCTGCATCTCGGTCTCGCGCACTTCAATCTTCAGATCTTTGGCGATCTTCATGATGGAGTCGCGGGTGATGCCAGGCAAAATGTTTGCCGTAATCGGCGGGGTATACAAGACGCCGTCACGGACGACGAACAGGTTCATCCCCGACCCTTCGGCGACATTCCCACGTGTGTCGAGTGCGATGCCTTCGTTGTAGCCGTTGCGCAATGCTTCGCTCTTGATAAGGAACGAAGACAGATAGTTACCACCTGCTTTGGCCATGGTTGGGATGGTGTTTGAGGCCAAGCGATTCCATGAAGAAACACCGACATCAACGCCGTTTTTGAGGCCGTCTGCACCGAGATATGCGCCCCATTCGACGGCTGCGACCATTGCTTCGATGGGATTTCCTTTGCCATCGAGCCCCAATGGTCCTTCACCACGCCACACGAGTGGGCGCAAGTATGCGTTGGTCATGTTGTTGACACGGACGACATCCTTGGTTGCTTGCGTTATCTCGGCTGGGCTGAATGGGATCTCCATGCTGTAGATTTTGCAGGAGTCGTACAATCGTCGAATGTGCGGTCCCAATCGATAAATTGCTGCACCATTCGGCGTTGGATATGAACGAATGCCTTCAAATATGGATGAACCATAGTGGAGCGCATGCGTCATGATGTGGACGTTTGCTTGCTCCCACGGAATCATCTTGCCTTTGAACCAAATTTGTTTTGTCGACATCGACTTCTCCTGTTCAAAATTGCCTGTACCCCATTGCGACGGTATGC
>CANHPK010000224.1 GCA_947462525.1 Roseiflexaceae bacterium
CCAGAGCGTTGCGCGATGGTCATGTAGGTCCCGCCATCGCTTTGGCGCGTATCACCGAGCATCATGAACTGACGGATCGGTTTTGTGGTGCGCGTGGCTTGCGCAGCATTCAGGATGGCAATGGCGACTGCCGCGTATGCATCGTCGCCCTTGCGCGGTTGGGTGTTTGGTGCAATGTCGGCTAACCCGGGGAGCCGGGGGTCCACGGGACGAATATTGCGAAATGCGACGAAATCGCCCAATAAATCAGCCACTGCGTGTCTGCCATAGATGTGCATGGTCAATCCTTTAGCGCGTGCCGGCATACCCTGCGGCAACGAGCAATTCTGCATTCAAAATAGCACTCCCGGCCGCGCCGCGGATGGTATTGTGCGACAACACCACCATACGGATGTCGTTGATGGGGCAGCTGCGGATGCGACCCACCGATACCGTCATCCCATTGCCTGCGTCGCGGTCGCGACGCGGTTGTGGTCGCTCCGCATGCGTGTGGACCGCGAGCGGGAGTGTCGGAGCGCTGGGTAACCCGCGTACAAGCTCTGGTGCGCGGAATTCAGCAATCACGGCATGGACGTCTTCGATGGACAGCTTCTTGCCGGTCTTGATGGAAAGCAACGCAGTGTGTCCATCGATCACCGGTACGCGCGTAACCTGCGCACTCATCAGCATTTGGTGTGGGGTGATGGTTGCTGAGCCATATGCACCGAGAATCTTGGTTGGCTCGGTTTCGATTTTGTCTTCTTCGACCCCGTTTGCGATGTTGGGGATGATGTTGTCGATAATGTCCATCGACGATACGCCTGGGTAGCCAGCACCGCTGATGGCTTGCAGGGTCGCAATCTGGACCGCATCAATGCCGCACACGTCTACCAATGGCTTGAGTGCGAGTGCGATGCCGATGACCGAACAGTTGGGGTTCGTCACCAGCGCACCCCGCCAGCCGCGGGTGCGACGTTGGTCATCGATGAGGTTGAGGTGTTCTGGATTGACTTCGGGGATCAGCAACGGGACATCAGCGGTCATGCGGTATGCCGATGCGTTCGAGCAGACGGCCGTCTGCGCAGCCCAGAGGGGCTCGTATTCCCGGGCGGCATCGGTGGGGAGCGCAGACAATGCAATGGCCACATCTGCGACGACGTCGCTTGGTTGCACAATCAAGTGTGCGACCTCGGGTGGCGGATTGCCATCGAGCACCCAACGTACGAGTTCACCGTATGGACGCCCAATGGTGCGGTCGGAACCGGTCAATACGGCTATTTCGAACCAGGGGTGATTATGCAACAGCTGGATCATGCGTTGACCGACTGCACCGGTTGCACCGAGGATGGCTATGGGAATCTTCTTCATACCGCCTACTTTCGTGGATACATGTACATCATATGGTATGCATCATACGTGATGCCGTCGATACAGAGAAATGCCGGCTCTTCAGCATAGGTAGAGAATCCTACCGCGCGATAGAGCTCCAGAGCCTCTCCTGCGTGTGTGGTGACCGAGAGTTTGAGCATCATGTAGTTGATGCTACTGCCATGATTGATGATTGCGTCAAGGAGCCGCCGACCCACACCGAAACCCCGGTACTCAGGAACAACATACATACCCCAGACTATCCCACAGTGGTGCCGCTTGGGTGACGGGTCGTGCATGCACCCGACCATACCGACAATACGACTTTCTGCAACTGCAACCACGATGGTGCTCGCTTCGTGGGCATTGGCCAAACACAAGTCGGTCCATGCGGCATCGGTAAGTGCCTGCAACTGGTCTCGATGGATACCGAATGCCGTGTTGTCGGTGGTGGTGCTGCGCAGACGAATCTCTCTCAATGCGGGTCCATCGGTTGCACAGATGCGACGAAACTGCATTCTAGCTCAGAGCCAATTCATGCAACGCTTTGACGGCGATATCGCCGTCTGACGCCGCGACGACCATGCTTATCGAGCACTCTGACGACCCTTGGGCGATGACAAGGATGTTGACTCCAGCCTGTGCCAGTGCACCGAACACCCGCGCAGCGACACCGGGTCGTTCATGGATGCCTACACCGACGGCGGTGACGATGACCACATTGTCGCGGGATTTGATGCGGTCGATGTCGCCGCGTTCGATTTCGTGGCGGAGCGAATCCTCGAGCGCCGCAATTGCGGTGCTGCTCGACGCATTGGGAATAACAAAACAGATACTTTGCTCAGAAGACGCCTGCGAAATCATCAGGACGTTGGCACCTGCCTGCGCCACTGCCCCAAAGGTACGTGCTGCAACCCCTTGGACGCCGATCATCCCACGCCCTTCTACGGTCATGAGGTTCATGTTACGGATCACGGTGACAGCGCGAATTGCATGAGTGGTTGCTTCTGCGACACTCGTCACCAATGTACCTGTGTGCGACGGATTGAATGTGTTGCGAATGCGGATGGGGATGCCACGCTCGATGCAGGGGCGGATTGTCTTGGGGTGGAGCACTTTCGCACCAAAATACGCGAGTTCACTCATTTCGGCGTACGACAGACGATCGAGTACCTGAGCAGTAGCTACCAGACGTGGATCGGTTGTCATAACGCCATCGACATCGGTATAAATGTCGACCATGGCTGCGTCGAGCGCTTCGCCAAAAATGGCACCGCTATAATCACTGCCGCCGCGACCGAGGGTGGTGACTGCACCTTTGCTGGTGGCACCGATGAACCCAGTCACCACAGGGACGATTCCTTCGGCGAACAGCGGCAGAATACGCTGCCGAATGTTGTCGCGTGTTTGCGGGTAGAGCGGCACGCCATTGCCGAATTCTGCGCTGGTGAGGACGACTTCGGCGGCGTTGAGGGCGATCGATTTGACGCCGTGCGCCCGGAGCGCGGCTGACACCAGATGGACGCTCATGCGTTCACCGATGCTCGCGATGGCATCGAGTGCGCGCGGTGATGCTTCGCCCAAGACGCGGACAGATTGCGCGAGCAATTCGAATTCGTCGAGGAGGGCATTGACTGCTGCGGTTGTTGCATCGAGTTTCGGATCAGATCCTGCCAACTCTGACAATGTCGTGATGTGCCGTGTTCGCAACGTATCGGCAGCTTCTTTGGCTTTGGCAAGGTCGCCGGCAGCAGCGATGTGGGCACTCTGTATCAACACATCGGTCACACTACTCATGGCAGACACGACAACGACGATATTCTTCCATTCGGACTGTTGCTGTGCGACGATTGCACTGAGCTGGTTGATTGCGTTGGTGCTGCCGACGGATGTCCCGCCGAACTTCATTGCAAGTACTGACATGTCGTTCCTCTATAGTCCAAGCCAGGCGGTAATGGTAGCCAAATCTGCGGGGATTGCCTGTGGGGCAGCGAATTGATCGACTGCCGTGTTGGGATCCTTCAATCCGTGACCGGTGAGCACGGCGACGTAGGTCCCGGTGCGATTGACCTGATTTTCTTCGACCAGTTTACGCAGACCGGCGACTCCCGCTGCCGATGCTGGTTCGATGAAAACTCCTTCGAGCCGGGCAATTTCGCGCCATGCTGCGAGAATCTGTGTATCGGTCACCGACCCGATGATGCCATCGGACTCGTCTCGTGCATCGACCGCTTGCTGCCAGCTGGCGGGATTGCCGATCCGGATAGCGGTTGCGATTGTTTCGGGGTAGGCAATCGGCGCCCCTTGGACAATCGCTGCAGAACCTTCGGCTTCAAACCCGAGCATGCGCGGCATGTCGGTGATTTTGCCGGCGGCTTTGTAGCGTTTGAAGCCGGCCCAGTACGCGGTAATGTTGCCGGCGTTGCCCACCGGAAGGCAGAGACCATCGGGTGCACGACCCAGGACATCACAGATTTCGTAGGCAGCCGTGGCTTGGCCGTCGATCCGGTACGGATTGACCGAATTCACCAGGGTCAATGGGTGTTTGTCTGAAATCTCGCGCACAATGCGTAATGCATCGTCGAAGTTGCCGTCAATGACCAACAACCGCGCGCCGTACATCAACGCTTGCGCCAACTTCCCCAGGGCGATTTTGCCCGAAGGAACGACGACGACCGCATCGATCCCCGCACGCGCAGCATAGGCTGCAGCTGCAGCGGACGTATTGCCAGTCGAGGCACAGATAACGGTCTTGGAACCAGCTTCGACCGCTTTGGCAACCGCCATGACCATGCCTCGGTCTTTGAATGAACCGGTCGGGTTCATGCTTTCAAGTTTGAGGTAGAGTTTTGCAACCCCG
>CANHPK010000225.1 GCA_947462525.1 Roseiflexaceae bacterium
CAGCACGTATGTCTTCGAGCATTTCGTCGAGCGATGGACCAGGCGTGATGTGAATAGCTATTGTTTGGATTTTTTTCTGCCAAGAAAGGAAATCGAATGGATGCTGTACCTCATTCGTATCCTGTAACGATTGCATGACGCGTTGCTGTGCTGAAGCGTCGAGTTTCTTGAATTGTTCGACGATGTGTTGTTCAATTGTTGTCATGTCACCCTCCGATTTTGAAAATAGTATACACCTCGGAGCAGATCTGCGTGTGAAATTCTGCGTATATACGCACTCGTACCGTGCAAAAAATCCTTAGATTCCCGAGAACGCATCCGTGCTCATATACCGTCCCAATACACCCATGACGCGCTGATAACAGACAACTACTCAGTACTCATTCGTAATTATTCATTGCTGTACGCACCGATCTGCGCCACCTCGAGCGCATACGGTCCTGCTTGGCCGCTGATGATGAGTCGCACCGAGCGGATGTTGCTGGGGTCGAGGACGTATCCTTGCAGGATGTCGCCGGAGCGCTTGGGCACGAAGAGCCGCCACGGCAGCCGGATGTCTTGCCAGGTGTTTGGTTGTGTCGCGAACGTGGCTTCGTAGCCGATGGCGCGGTTGGTATTGCGCACCGAGATGCCGTATGTTTTGCCGTCGCCACGGACACGCAGGGTGAGGCCGTCGTAGCCGTCGAGATTACGGGCAGTTGGGAGGTCGGTCTGGACCGTGGCAAATCCGCCGTTGTAGTCGAAGCGCACGACGCCGCTGAACAGAGCACTGCCGTTGCCGGTGGGTTGGATGGTGCTGTCGCTGATCCCACCCATCACGGTGTCGGTCCGGCTGTACCAAGCGTCTCGATCTGCTGTTGTCGCAAAAGAATACAGCACCAACTCGTCATGCTGTGCATCCAGGCCGTCAGGAGTGGGGCGTTGGGCCTGCAGAAAATCTGCCAGTGCGGTGATGCCGCTGGTGGTAAGGGAAAGTACCAAGAGCATGGAAAAGGAAAGGAGGCCGTTGATCATGTTGTGCTCCATGTGTGATGCGTTTATCGTACAAAAGGAGCGTGAGTGGGTAATGAGGAATGTTTACCAGAGCGGGATTCATATCTCAATGTGTTCGAGCGGGGTTATTGCAATAACCCCCGCTCGAAAGAAAAACTCCGTCCGAATGTTCACCAATCCCCATCAAATCCACTGATAAACCCCGCTCCGGAGCAACATCCCAACGCATCACGTAGAATCACTTCAGACACATGGCTTTTCTCCTGCGGCGAAGCCACTGACGCGGACTGGCACTGACACCGAATAACTGATCAGTGATACCTAATCACTGATACCTACACAGAGGAACTGTTATGACACATACCACCGACCGTCTCTTCCGCCACATGGCCTGGGCCAATGCGCAGACATTCGCCGTCCTCGCCACACTGCCCGAGGCCGTCTATGCACACAGTGAACCGGGCAACGATTGGAATGTGGGCATGATTGCAGCCCATCTGGCCGAAGCCGCGACCAGCTATGCCTCGCGCCTCGATGGTGCGCCGTACGCTGATTTGCCGTTCGACCGCATCACAACCCACGCCGAGCTCGCCGTTGCTGCGGCTGCCTGTGCCGGCGCCGATGCACGGCTGCGTCAGGCAGCTTTGCTGCCCGAGGGCATGGTAGCCCGCAAAGACGACCCACAGAACACCCGCGCGCGTTCGACCCTGCTCGGACAATCAATCCACCACGCCACCGAACACCGCGCCCAGATTGCAGGTGCACTGGTGGCCCACGGCATTAAGGCGCTGGATTTGGATGCATTGGATGTCTGGGCGCTGGGTGATGCCGAGGGGTTGGGGGAGTGAGGTTTTTGGGGTGGGGGTGTTGATAGCGTGCGTTTCTTAGAGCAGGGTTTATTGCAATAAATTCTGCTCTAGCGGCGCAATGCGCTCTTCAGTGATTGAAACCCCCGTGCACGACACGGTGAGCGCGTTGACGGCGAGGTCTGGGCGGAAGCTCAGCATCGTCCGTTGCCCCGCAATTTCGACGTCGATGAGCGCGCCACCGAGTTTGTTGTCGGTTTTGACGAGGATGCGTATCGTCAGCGGCTCGGCGTTACTCCAGTCGTGCTCGATGGCGTAATCAGCGGCGTGCGCTGGGTTGCCTCCTTCGCGCAGAGAGCGTTGGCGCGTGGCAGGTGTGTGCGCACTGCCGGGTGCAAATTGGGCACGGCCCGCGCCGAGGTCGATCTGCCACTCACACGCATTTTCTGCCTCTGCTGCTGGCACAAAGTGCACGCGCACGCTGCCAGTTGCGTTTTGCTGTGGGTGGATGGTGCATTCCCACAGAAAAGCCGCCGCGGGTACAGGAATCGTACGATGGTCGCCATCCATGGTGCCCAAGAACTGCCGATGTCCACACGCTGGCATAAGTTCGGGCATCCATCGTGAGCCTAAGCCACCGTCGGGGAATTGAATGAGGTCGCGGATGACCAACGCACCGCCCCAGCCACGGATGGCACACCAGCCAGCCATCAGAAAGCGCCCGGGCGATACTTCGCTAATGGCAGGGACATTCAGCCCGTCATAACAGTCCATGCCACGGCTGACCAGGTCTTGGTAGGTCGCGTCAGGAGCATCGACCGCTTTACTCCACAGATTCACAAACCCGCCGATGACATAGTCGTACGTGCCCCAACGAAAGGCGAATGTACAATCTCCGCCGGGTGGAAAATCAGCGTCAAGGCAATGCCAACCACCATCGACGTGCGCCGAAGCCCATGTTCCTTTGCCCCAGGCGGCGTCTGCTGCTCCCGCGTAGTTTGCGAGCATGCGCAGTGCACCAGTGTGGTCCCGGTAAATGCTGGGATTGCGGCAGGGATGCATAAAGATGCCGCTCTTGTGAAAATCCGCCACACCATCGGCACTGACGGCATAGGTTGAACCGATCGGCAGGCCGGGCGTGGAACGGTCGAATGTTCCCGTTTCACCGTGGTGCGCCAGCCAGGCGAGTTGTGCCGGGAGTGTCGTATCGCTGTCTGCGCAGACACGTTCGGTATGCAGGGCATATGCCAAACACAAACGACCTTCATTGTCGACAAATGGCGTGCCGGTGCCGATACATTCCCACTGCGCTTCGAGTGGTGTGGCAGCGTCGTGCATTGTCCAGGTACGAAAATCGGTGGTCGACAGATGTTCGAAGTAGTGTGCACCCATGCCGAATTTGCTCTGATGATGGCGCCGATCAGACAAATAGAACAGATGATATCGCCCCGCGTGCATGATAGTCACCACATCGCCGACCCACGTGTTGTGGCCGGGAGGTGTCCAGTATTGGAGCGGGGCAGCGCTCTGCACAGGGTCAGCTGCGGGCTGTGGCGTGAGCGCCGGGATCCACAGTTGCGCGTGTGTCGTTTGGTGCGCATCACGCTGCCAGGTCGGCGCGGCAGGCCACTGCGGGTAGCCGAGTGGAAAGTCGGTGTCGTACAGGATGCCATCCACGTACAACGACCAATGGACCCCCGAAAAATGCACGATAACCTCGTGCATCCCCGTAGACTGTTGCAGTCGGGCCAATGGCACGCCGATAGGCATCTCTTTGCCAGCGGGGAATGAAGGCGCACAGAGCGTCACAATCGCTTCGAGCACGGGCACACTCCCGTCCGGCATAGGGTATGCGGGGTAGTTTTGGCGGTCGCGCTCGCGGGGATCATGCATGCGCGTACACACGCGCAGGACCCCAGGAATGCACAGCAGGTCGCACGGTGCAGTCGTCGGGTTGAGGAATGTACTGAGCACGATGGTCCAACCGGCGGTTGTATCCGCTGGAGGAGCAAGATGTGCCTGGCTGACATGCGCATCGAGGGACGCGTGACTGGGGGCGTCTGCGCTGAAGTGCCAGTGAGTATGTTGTTGCTGCAACATGCGGGTGCTCCGTCAGGAATGTGCCTCATTGTAACGTGGACTGACGCGTCCCCATGGCTGGTGTTTTCGTCGATGCGGGGTGATGGGGCTGGGGGAGTGAGGTTTTTGGGGTGGAGGAGGTTTCGTCGAGCAGGGTTTATTGCAATAAACCCTGCTCAAAACCCACTCTATTTCACGCAGCGTACTTTTCGGCGATGTGTGCATAAATCGCCTGACATTTTTCGTTAAACAGCGCAGGGTCGTACGGTGTGGGGAGCTCAGTGTCGAGTACTTCTTGGATCTTGAG
>CANHPK010000226.1 GCA_947462525.1 Roseiflexaceae bacterium
GTGGGTCACGTGTGATTGAAGTAGATGCAGGATTACACCAACTGCGTATTGAGGCAATTGTACCGACCGGTGCTCCGACGACACTCACCGTCAAGATACTGCCACATGCCCCATTGGTCGGTACCGGCACGGTCTCGGTCGCTGCTCGTTCTTCATCTGGCGTTCGTGTCGCGCCACAGATCGTCACTATACCGGCTGGGCTTGTGCCAATCACGGTTGTCGACCTTCCGATTACGGCCACCGGTGCATGGGACATAGAGGTCGTCGTAGATGACGAGCGGCGGCAACCCGGCTCGGTGCTTGTCCCGGTGCTCATCCAAGACGCAGTTGTGCCAGTCACAACGATTCCCTTGTTTGTTGGGTTCGGCCTGATGGCGTTGGTCTTGGGCGTCCAGGTGCTCTGGGTAACTGCGCCTGCGTGGGTCGGGATGGTCAGTCGCACGCTCATGACCGTGTCGTTGACGTTCGTCTTGGCGCTTGGGCTCATGAGTGCGATTCCGAACATCAGACTCGAATGGAACACGCCCACTCCGCAGCCAATGCCATTTATCACACAACAGACCACGTTGACCGACAACGATATACGCGTTCAGCTCTACGATGGGTCGACCGGATTGCCTGTCGACGATGTCGTGCCGCATCACAATGCGTTGATGCACACGGTGTGTATCGATGAGCGCAATAATGCGCTTGTCCATGTGCACCCAGCCCGCAGTGCACCAGGCCTCTACGTCATTGCGCGCGCATGGATTCCTGCGGGGACGTATGCGTGTAGTATCGAGACAGAGCGGATCAACTCCGGCTCAAACATTGCGTCTTTTGATCTCACGATACCGGGCACTGCCACGCGCTACCCCAGCCTGGGTTCCCTTGATGTGCCGCAGGCGATTGACGGGTACGAGGTACGGGTACAGGCGCAGCAAAACATCGTTGCAGGGGTACCAGTGTCGCTCAACGTCAGCATATTGCGCGGTGCGGAGCCCATCAATGGGATACAACCATGGTTGGGAATGCGTGGACACCTCATTGTCCGTAGTACGGATACACAGCTCTACGGTCATGTCCATGCGGTGGGTGCGATGGACGAGGCGTTTCAACCGGCAATCCAACCCGGCAACACGGTCACCTTTGTGTACGCATTTCCGCAGCCCGGGTCATATACGCTGTGGTTCCAGGTGCGCACAGATGGCACCATCCTGACAATCCCCGTGACGGTAGATGTAGAAGGAGCATAACGTGCGACGTTGGGTACTCTTCTGTGCATTATTCGTTTGTGTAGCATGTGCAGCCCCTGTGACGATTGATGCCCAAAACACTGCATATCGTGTCACGATGACATTCGATGAGCGTACTTTGGGCTTTCGATCTGGGGTATTGACGTTGACCGATACAGAGGGGACGGTCATCTCTGATGCGACAGTGACGTTAACCGCAGTGATGCGTCAGCACGGGATGATGACGCCACCGTTGGTATTACTCAGCACGCCTGCCGGCTACACATTTGAAAAGCTCGAAATCAACATGGTCGGCGAATGGCAGATGCTGGTCCGTGTCGCCGCAAATGGGCAAGAAAGTGTGATAGAACTCCCGCTCGTTTTTGAATAGAAAACGCCACCTCGCAGAGGTGGCGTCCGGGCTGTGAACATTTATGAGAGGGTAATCGTATCGCCGACGCGGATAGTTCCCCGTCCGATGTGGATCATATTTTGGCCGAAAATCAGGCCGTGGCCGATATGTCGGAACACTGCTAGTGTATGCAAGGGTTCGACGAAGCGCTCACCACTCAGTTGGTCGGTCGTGGTGACCAGGCAGCGTGCACATTTCTTCACCGCAACCATTTCGACAGAACCAACGGTAACTGTGCGCCAGGTATCTTCTTCCCATGCAAGAGCACCACTCACCACTATGTTGGGGCGAAAGCGGTCCATCGGTACCGATTCTTTGGTACGTGTGTTCAGGTCTGCCAATGATGCCTCTGTGACGAGCAGACTCGCGTATCCATCTGCGAAGCTCACTGCATCGTCTGCCGCAATGGCGAACGTTTGGTCCACCAACCGTCGTGCCCCTGGCGCAAACCCAACCAACCGGCAGCGTGTGCCTAATGCATCGCTGAACCAGGCTGCAACTTCTGCGCCTTGATCGACGACGGCAACAGTATCCTTCCAGATCTGGACATGAGATTCTGCGCCGTACGGTGTGGGATCCCAGCGCAGCGTCGGGAGGTCGACGCGATTGAGTGCCCAACCGGTCGCTGTTTGGGTCACTCCAATGCGTGCCATCGCGGGGTGCTCACGTTGGGACACAAATCGGTTGTTGTCATCGACCACCATATAACGGCGGTCGTGTTCAAGCCCAATGTCGTGCACCGCAGCAGTGTCGACTGCGATCCCGCGGCATCCTTTTATCGGATAAATATACAGTCCACTAATGTGCATGATGGTTCCTCATGCCGATGTGCGCGGGCTCTTCCACGGAACATCGGGAATAGCAGCGGCATGGTTGGCTGCGCGTGCGGCCACAAACAAGAAATCGGACAGACGATTCAGATAGATACCAATGACCGCATTACAGGCTTCTTCACGCGCAAGTGTCACGACATACCGCTCTGCCCTGCGACAAACCGTTCGGGCCATGTGGAGTTGTGCTGCCACCAGACTCCCGCCGGGCAAAATGAATTGGGTGAGCGGCGCTAATGTCTCTTCGAGTGCATCAATTGCTTGCTCGAGTGAATCGACGTCCGCAGATTGTACCCGTGGAATGTTCGCTGCATCACCCGGCGTAGCGAGGTCGGACCCAACGACGAAGAGTTGATTTTGGATTGCCGCGAGGAACGTATCGAGGGAGTCGACCGTGCCATGCGCGCGGGCGAGACCGATGGCTGCATTGCATTCATCGACGGTACCGTATGCATGCACACGAATGGTATCTTTGGATACCCGCAACCCACCCCACAACCCCGTCTCGCCGTCGTCGCCCGTTTTGGTATAGAGCTTCATTCGAGTGCCCTTCCTGAAAAAACGCCCGCCGTGGATTCCACAGCGGGCGTCAGCGATTGCTAGCGGAGTTTGATATGCAGGTCGCGCAATTGACGCTCATCGACGGGTGACGGAGCTCCCATCATTAAGTCTTGGGCTTGTTGGGTCTTGGGGAACGCCACGACTTCACGGATGGTCTGTTCATCGGCGAGAATCATCGCGATGCGATCGATTCCCGGCGCGATACCCGCATGTGGCGGTGCACCGAACTCGAACGCTTCGAGCATATGGCCGAACTGGAGTTCGGATGTCTCGCGACTAATACCCAACAAATCGAACAGTTTTTGTTGGACTGCCCGCTGGTGGATACGGACCGAACCGCTGGCGACTTCGTACCCATTCAAGACGAGGTCGTATGCCTTGGCGCGTACCGCAGCAGGGTCGGTGTCCATCAAGCCAACGTCGGTGTCGAGCGGGGCGGTGAAGGGGTGATGTGCTGCGTCCCAGCGCTTTTCGCCTTCGTTCCATTCCACCAATGGGAAGTCAATAATCCATGCAAATGCGAGCAGATTTGGGTCGGCCAGGTTCAATCGATTGGCACATTCGCGGCGGAGCTTGTCAAGTACCGCATGTACCACTTTGACGCTGTCTGCGACAATCAGTACCATGTCGCCTGCGGTTGTTTCTGTGGCGGTCAAAATCGCCTGCAACTCGCTTGCTTCGACGTTTTTGGCAAACGAAGACCGTACGTCGCCGCCTTCTGCGGGGATTGCAGCCCACAGCAGCCCTTTGGCACCGTTCTGTTTTGCGATATCGGTCAATTCGTCGATTTGTTTGCGCGAGTAGCCCGCAATTCCCGGCACCCGGATTGCTTTGACGGTGCCGCCGGTGCTCAATGCATTCTGGATGACCTGGAACTGTGTATGCGCCAAAATGTCACTCAAATTGACCAACTCGAGGCCATACCGTAGGTCTGGTTTGTCTGAACCATAGCGTTCGACGGCCTGATCGTACGACATGCGCATGAACGGAGTGATGGCACGCTTGTGTGGCACAACAGCGGGGACCATTGCGGTGAACAACCGCTCGACCACATCGATGATGTCTTCCATGTCCACAAACGACATTTCCATGTCGAGTTGGGTGAATTCGGGCTGTCGGTCTGCCCGCAGATCTTCGTCACGGAAACAGCGTGCAATCTGGAAGTA
>CANHPK010000227.1 GCA_947462525.1 Roseiflexaceae bacterium
AGTTCATCAGAACTGCGGCCCGCTTGCTTTTTGGGGGTGTTATTCGGCGGCGAACTTCGCTTCGAGGGTGCGAATCTGCTCCTCAATAAGGGCAATGTCTTCTGGTCTGCCGTTTTTTTTGTGGAGGAGCTCAAGCATCATCCGATACTTCCTGAGTGTGGCTGGGCTCGAGTTGACCATGTCGTTGCTATGCATGCGCATACGCTTCATCGATGCGCCATCGATGCGTTGATTGAAGCGGCCGAGTTCTTCTTCGTACACCCCAAAACGGGCATACATCGGATGACTCTGCATGCGTGCGGTAATCAACGCCACCGCACCGGCGTAGTCCCCTTTTTGGTGGAACGCCAGCGCATCTGCCACCACTGCCGCCTTGTCGAGCAATGCTGCGCTTCGCTCGAGTTCTTCGGCAATGATTTCGGCGTGTGCGGCGACGGGCAGTACTCCGCTCACCGTAGCATGCAGCGGCTGTGATTGTTCGTCGATTGCCGACAGGGCAACGTCGATGGCATATGTTCCGATGGTCAACGTCGCGCTGGCTGCGAGGTGCAACAGGACCTGCCGTGATTCGCCGCTGATCATCGCCCCCAATGGGATGGTCACCGTGTCTGTGCCACGACTGTGGTTGCGGTCGCCGACGACGGTACACTGCACCGCCGCAGGCACGGTGACGGTCAATTGGACATTGCGGAGGGTCGTCGTGGCGAGGTGATCGAGTTCTTGTCCAAAAAAGACATCGATGTCGTCGGCGTCTTCGATGAAGTACGTGTTGCCCTCGCCGGCACTGGCCATTACCCCCAACAGACGCTCGTTGTAACCATCACCCAGACCAAACGTCGATGTGCTGATGCCCTGTTGCTGGGCGTTCGCTACCGCGCGTCCGACGGCATCGGGATTACTGAGCCCGATGTTTGCTTCACCATCGGTAAGCAAAAACACCCGTTGGATCGCTTGTGCGCCATGGTTCGCCTGCTCGACGCAGGTCACGGCATCATGCCAACCGTCATACAGACCGGTATTCCCGTCTGCTATGGTCTTTTCGATTTCGGCGATGAGGAGCGCACGTGCTGATTCGGTCATCGCGGTGCTCGGCATCAGCACGGTACTTTCGGATGCAAACGTCACCACCGCACACTGGTCTTGGGGTTCGAGGCGAGACACGATGCGTTGGGCGGCTTCTTTGGCGTAGCGGATCTTGTCGCCCTTCATCGACGAGCTGACGTCGAGTGCGATGGCAATGTTGAACGGCATGCGGGTAGCCGTTTTGCTTCCCCGCTGGGGGGCATTCGCCTGGATTGCGACAATCAGTTCGCCATCGCCCGGCTGCAGTGCGTTGCGACTCAGAATCACGCTGAGAGGATGTGTCATTCATTGCTCCTTTGGGTGGCGTTGCCCGTCAGGCGACGGGCAACGAAGTCGGACTAGGAGTGATGCGGACCGAGGATGAGCCGGGTCATAATGTCGACCATCGACTGTGCAGTGTCTATTTCGGCTTGCGACGCGCCGTCGCGGATCAGATCCGCCAGGTGTTTCTTTAACTCCGCTAGATCCTTGGTCGAAAACCGGGTGGACATGTGCTCGCGGGCGATGCGCTTTTTGCTCATATAGGCATCGATGGGGCGCTCGAAATCCGCCGCGCTGTTTTCGTAGAACGCGTAGGTCGCATACACCGCACTACGTTGCTGGCGCTGACGGACGTAGTCACCGGCTTCGCCGTAGCGACCCTCTTGATTGAGCCGGTTTGCTTCGGCCCGTGTATGCGCGAGGTCAATCAGCGTTGCCTCTTGCTCGACATCGGTGTTGACGGGGTATTTGGCTGCGTCTGCGCTATCGGTCAATGTCCAACCGACCACACTCTCCACCGACTGGACCTGTTGGGCGCTATCGACCCCCGCAAAGGTCAGCCTGAGCTCTTGGGGACCACGGGCCGTCAGCGACAACGGCAGAATGCGCAGGTACACATTGCGTTGTTCGAGCGAAACCATGCTCCCGATGTCGATGCGCAACGTCGCGTCGTCGCGGAGACTGGGGATGCCGCCCACCACATCACAGGTGTAGCCCGGCGGTACCTGTGCTGTCAGACTGGCCGTCGTGAGCGACACCGCAAACAACTCTTGTAACTCTTGACCAAAGAACCCGTCGATATCCGATGATTGTTCGATGAACTGATGATTGCCCATGCCCGATCGGCTTATTTCGAGCAACGCATCCTCGTTATAGCCCCTACCTAGCCCATAGGCACTGGTGCTGACGCCACGCTGTGCGTAGATCGCAGCCTGTTGGCCGAGTGCCTGCGGGTCGCGGATTCCCACGTTGGCGTTGCCATCCGTCAACAGAATCGCTCGACTGACGTATGCGTCGGTGCGGTGATGCGTCAGCAAGATGCGTGTTGCTGCATCCCACCCGCCTGCCAGATTGGTCGACCCACCGGTGGTCAATCGCGTGAGCGCATGCCGGACCAAATCACGTTGCGCATCACTCATCAGGCCACCATCTGCGAGCACCGATACGTGCGAGTCAAACGCCACGATCGTGCATCGGTCCTCGCTCCCCAGCCGGTTGATTATGCGCTGGGTCGCCGCAATGGCATCGGCTAATTTGCGACCTGCCATTGATCCACTCCGGTCAATCACAATCGCGATGTTCAACGGGATCCTGGGTTGGTTGGTTTTGGTCAGTTCAGGGGCAATCAGTGTTGCGCGTACCATCAGTTCTTGGGCGCGGCCCGCTGCATCGCGTTCGTCGTGCAGATGCGTTCGATTGGTCATTACACGCAGTTCTGGCATACACTCGTCCTTTCGCTGTGCGCTCGTTCTTCTTTCTCTGTGTTGTTTTAACACAACTACGTAATTATAACAGTAATCACTGTAATTGTCAATAGCTTGACGATTATTACGCAATTGTGGTATTATGAACACATTGAGAGAGACAGCAACCTGGTAGGGTCGCTGTTGGAGCAGAGGAGCGGACGATGTAACAACGCGCATGTGTTCCATATCGGCATACGGATCACGGAACGCAGCATAAGAAAGGGAGCACACATGAGCAACAAACTCAACGCAACGCGATTGCAGTACAACCTAAATCAAGCGCGCGACGAAATAACGTCGGCGCTTTCGTATCTGAGTGCGGTCGTCATCGATACCGAGCCGGGCGCTGCCCGCACAGGCTTGAACGAAATCCACGAGCAGTTTGCCCAGCTCTATGCGCAGACACGCAGTATGAAGCGGCTCATTACCGTGTGGACAACACAGTTCCCTGAGTTGACCGAACCCCAAGGACCATCGTTCCGCACCGATGCACACGAGTACTTCGATTTCGATGCTGAGCTCGATGCGTACGAAGACGATGACGACGAGGATGATAGCAACTTCTTGGACGTGGACGATGGGCCGAGTGACATGGGGAGCAGTGCCGCAGACGACACTCATGACACGACAGCCGACTTCGACACTCTGCGGGACGGCCGAGACATCCTCCCGCCACGAGGGGCGTCGTTGAATGACGACGGCTATGCGATCGACGATGCAGACATCGGCAGGTTGTTCGATATCAGCGCGGCGAGCGCCGGGGCAGGGGTGCACGAAACAGGGTATCTCGATATCTTTGGCGCATGGATACATGGACGGCGGCCGGGACCGTACAAGCGGCCACAACCGCCAGCGGACGACAGTGACCCGGATTACAACGTGCCCGGTTCAGCACAATGACCACAAAAAACACCCCCGAGCTTTGCTCGGGGGTGTTTTTTGTGTGTATCGGAACTACGGACGACGGCGCAGGATAGCCCCGATGCGACGAAGCTCACCACTGTCGATGATGCGATCATCGCGGAAGTGGATTTCGATGCCTTCTTCGATCACATACCGATGCCATCGTATCTCTTGGGTGCCTTCGGTGGTCGCGGGTACCGAGTAATCCGACTTGGAATTGCTGACCACACGATTGACATGATGCGTGGCGACAACCTCTTGTGGGACCTCGGCGGCTACCAGTTCTTCGATGGCGACGGTCGCGCTGTTGATGACTTCGTGCAAATCTGCATCGCTCATCCCCGCCATGCGTGCGCGGATGACTCGTAATGGCAGGTACCCTGATTTGAGGCGGGCAGCTGCGAGCAACTGCAACAAATGGCGCTCTGTATATCGGGGGGTTCGCACCTTGTCTAC
>CANHPK010000228.1 GCA_947462525.1 Roseiflexaceae bacterium
ACCGGCACCACGGTGACCATCCACGTGTAGAACATCGCTGGCAATGCGACGATGTCTGAGGCATATGCGCCGAACCCATACGGCCCCGCAAACACCACGATCAACTGCGCCGCTATCAAGACCGTCGACACCATGGCCACCAAGCCAATGGCAAAAGCCAACAACGATGCCCACCATGGTTGTCGCTGCGGTCCGGCAGAGACTGCATGATCAGCCGCAATCGCCAGCAACGCTGCGGTCAATGCCGCTGGTGCCGTGTGTCGCGTGATGGGTGAGAGGTGGCTGTCGATGAGGCTGTTTTGGGCAGCGTAGTCCGAACAAGCGGTACATTCGACCAGATGGTCGAGGACGTCGAGTTCGGCAGATTCGCCGATGGCGATGCGGGTGCGGATGTCGTTACAAATCGTCATACCGGGCTCCTTGGGTCGGCTCACGCCAGATGTGGGTACTGTGTACTGATGAGGTCTGCCATTCGTTCTTTGCCACGTCGGATGTGGCTCTTGACCGTGTTGAGTGGGATGTCCATGATATCGGCGATGTCTTGGTACTTGAGGTCCTCGAAGTAAAACAACGTCAGCGCTTGGCGATACTGCGGTTCGAGTTGGTCGATGACCAACCGCAACGCCTGCCCGAGTTCTTTGTGCTCGAGCACACTGGCTGGGTCGTTGATAATCGACGTGTCGGGTACTTGTCCGATCAGATCTCGTTCGTCGTCGCCCTGGTCTGTCGATGGGAGGATCTGCTGGACCTGGCGTTTGCGACGACGTAACTCATCACGACCAAGATTGATAACCATGCGATAGAGCCAGGTAGTGAAGCGACTTTCGCCGTTGTACTGCCCAATCGCCCGATACAATCGGATAAAGACCTCTTGGGTCAAATCTGCGGCGTCGTCGGCATTGTGGAACACCGTCATCGCCAGACTAAACACATAGTGTTGTTGACTCATCACGAGCTGTTCGAGGGCATCGCGATCGCCGCGTTGGGCGAGCTTGATGAGCTCTGCAGTAGGCTCGGCCACGTAGCACTCCTCGGGTAACTGTCGTTCGGTACCGTTATGCTACCATGAATGACGCTCTCGATTGTGATTTGTTGCAGGGATTTGATTATGCTGACGCGAGATTTCACCGCGACGACATTCATCGTCCAAAATGCGGCCACCCTCCTGCTCTGGCATCGCAAACTACAGATGTGGCTGCCGCCCGGCGGGCACATCGATGCCAATGAGTTGCCGCACGAAGCTGCCATCCGCGAAGTCTGGGAAGAGACCGGTCTCCACATCGCCTTGCACAGCGAACCGCGCACGATGGGGAGCGTCGTTGTCCTGCCGCAACCCCACTGCATCCTCCTGGAGCCCATTGGGCCCGACCACGAACACATCGACCTGATCTACTTTGGACGGGTCATCGGCGGCACACTCAACCCGTCCATCCGCGAAAGTGATGGGGTGCGATGGCTGACCCACGCCGAACTCGACGACCCCGCCATTGCCGAAGATATTCGGGTGTTGGGACGCGCGGCGATAGCCAACTACTAATTAGGAATTAAAAATTAGGAATTAGGAATTGGCAGACTGTATCATCAATTGCGACAGAGAGGAGGAACAACACCCACACAACTGTTCATACCGATTCATAATTCATCATTCCTAATTCATCATTGTTTTTTGGCACAAAAAAACTGAGGCGTGAACCTCAGATCAATACCGTCTATAAATGCGTAGTGCAGAACACCCAGAGGAACACATCTGCCGTTGCTGTCTCTCGACCCTGGCGGGGTTCAACATGTATCTGCCGTTCTGCACCGTGTGCATTATAGCCGTGTGGAATGCCCGGTGTCAACTTGGCCCAAAAAGACCACCACCCAGAAATACAGCGCCAAATCAGTCACAAAGAAAAACTGATCGACCATGCCATGCACCACCGTGCCGAGCATGATAGCCAGCACGACCGGCGCGAGCGGCGACTGCTGCTGCACTACACGGCGTACCGTGCTGACGACCAGCGCGCCGATCGCCAACACACCGACGGGACCGAGGTTGAGCCAGGCGTCGAGGAGCAGATTGTGGGGATGGGCGGCGTATTGCTCACTGGTCCCCACCAGGACGGGGTCAATGATGCTGTGCCCGTATTCGGGATTATGATAAAAATAAAACTGCCCCAACCCGAGGCCCCACGGGCGGAGCTGGATCCAACGGAGTGCCTCTTGCCAGAGCAAGATGCGTGCATCGAAGCTACCGGCGCTCGCCCCGCGTGTCACGAGTGTAAATGCGATACCAGCAATCCCCGCGATCAGGATAGCCCCGATGATCCACGGACGGCGCCGCATCGTGTCGGCACCATAGTGATAGACCGCAATGACGGCGCCGGCGACCAGGGTCGCCAACCATGCCCCGCGCGAGAACGAGACCACTATCCCCACGGCTATCACACCCACCCACAGCCAGCGGGCGCGGATGCGCACCACAGGCCACAGGGTGCAGAGCAACGCGAGCGGTAGGATGCGCTCGAGGAACAACCCGAGATTGTTGGCATGGCCATAGACCGAAGCGACCCGGCGGATATTGCCCGTCGCCACGACGTTGTCGGCGAACACCCGTTTGCTCCCCAACCAGGGCACCAGATCGACCCCGAGGTACTGCAAGATGCCCAATGCTGCAACGACCCCGGCACTGACCACCAGGCTGTGGACCAAGGTGGTCAAGATGACCCGGTCACGTTGTATGCTGCTCCGCATCAGAAAGAGCCAGATGATGGGCTCGATGATGACCCAACGGAGTGTCCGCAGGGCTTCGCCACGCCCCTCGGGCAATGCCCACAAGATGCTGACGGCGGCCGATCCTGCGAGCAGAGCTACCCAGATGTCGCTCCGGCGGAACGCGATATCGAGCGACCGGTGTTGGAGCGTCGTGATGCCCCAGCCGATGCAGGCAACCACCAAGACGAACTCGTGAATGGGGATGGCCGCGCTGGCAGTCAGTGCGACCGGGATGAGTGCAAACGGCGCGGTTGCAGGCACCAGACACAGCAACACCGCCGGTACGACCCACGCAATCATCACCAGCGTGAGCACCGCAGCCGCTTTGAGGGGCAACGGACCAAGCTGTAACGCCAACAATGCCACGATGGTCAGTGGCCACGGTGATGCCGCGATAGAAGAACGCAGTCGGTCAACCATGGCTACCACGCAGCCTGGATCATCGACTCCCACTGGGCTGTGGTGGGGACGATCGGCGACAAGTTGATGAGACGCTCTTCGCCGCGGAACAAGGCAATCAGCTCGGCCACGTTCGGCGAGTGAGGAGCAATCAACGTACGCAGGTTGGGTGCCCCACAATCCACCATAAAGCGCTGTAATGTCGCCGGCAGGTCACCGACCGTGCACCCGAACGCAGTGGCAATCCGGGCCGTTGCAACGGGTCGGGCGGGTGCCACGAGTGCCATAATCTGCGGCATCAGGACGACGCAAGCCGGTCCATGCGGCACATGGTATGCACCGCCGAGCGCATGCCCGACCGCATGACCGAGGTGTAGCCGCCCGCTGAGAAAGGCCATGCCTGCGATGGTGGCTGCATTGCTCATGGCGGCGCGGTCGGTCGGGTTGTGCCCGTGGCGGACCAAGCGCGGCAGCGCGGTGACGATGATGTCGATGGCGGCTCCTGCCAGTGCGTCGCTCATGGGTGACGACATGGTCGACGTGAGTGACTCGAGGCTGTGCGCCAAAGCATCCATGCCGGTTGCCATGGTGAGCGCAGCAGGCATCGTCGCAGTTAAATCGGGGTCGACGAGCGCCACCGCAGGGGTGAGCACCGGGTGGCGAATGAGCAGTTTGCGCTGCGTGCTGGGTTCGGTGACGATGGCCACAAACGTCACTTCGCTGCCGGTGCCCGCGGTGGTGGGCACCGCGATAAGTGGGAGCATCGCAGCAGGCGTGGCACCGCCGCCGTGGTAAAAGGGCGCGATATGCTGCACATCGTGGGCGCGGAGGAGTCCAACGGCCTTGGCGGTATCGATGGCGCTCCCGCCGCCCACGGCGACGATGCCGTCGATGCGGTGCTGGGCAGCCCAGGCCGCGAGCTCTTGGATGGTGACGGCCGATGGGTCGGGTTCGACTGCGGTCGAGCGTACCACCGTGAGCCCAGCAGCGCTGAGTGCAGCCTGGAT
>CANHPK010000229.1 GCA_947462525.1 Roseiflexaceae bacterium
GAACGAGCGCGAGCGCGTGGCAGACTCGATCCTCGAGGTGCTGTATCGCTATGCGCCCAACATGCGCGGCAAAATCATCGACCGCTACATCCAGACACCACTCGACCTCGAAAACCTGCACGGCCTGGTCAAAGGCAATGTCATGCACGTCGAAATGTCGCTGGACCAGATGTTCTTTTATCGCCCCATCGCCGAGTTGGCCGACTACCGCACGCCCATCAAGGGCCTGTATATGACCGGGGCGAGCATGCACCCGGGTGGTGGCGTATTCGCGGCATCGGGGTTGAACACTGCACGGACGGTGTTGAGCGATCTGAAGCCATTGAATCGCCTCTGGCGCGGCATCGGCAAATAACCCGTAGTAGGGGCGAGGCATGCCTCGCCCGCCATTGTATATACGGGCGACGTATACGTCGCCCCTGATTGACCGCGGCCATGTGTCGACGTTCAGGGGCGAGGTACACCTCGCCCGTAGACTCGATCTCCTCGCCCGCGATTGTATAAGGGCGACGTATACGTCGCCCCTGATTGACCGCGGCCATGTGTCGACGTTCAGGGGCGAGGTACACCTCGCCCGTAGACTCCAACACCTCGCGCCTACAAAAAGAACCCCCACATGCCCATTCGGGCAGTGGGGGATTTGTTTGGTGGCACAATGCCACGCGCACGGTCACGCAGAGAATCCGCTCCTGCGGATGCGGGTGAGGGAGCAGTGATGTACAGAAATACTCCCGCATGCATCATCTGAATATTCCGCATGACTGGTTAAAATGACTCTTGACAACTTTTCTGTTTTTTGATTTAGTACGTAACACGTTGGTTGCAAACAACGCAGATTTATTAGTTTTCGCAATACTAGAAGGAAGCAACATGCCCACAGTAGAGCAGGTCAGGAATAAAGTGCTGAGAATGATGGCGAAGGCGTTCAAAATAACCACAACAGATGATGAAACCATACTTTTATGGCACGAGAGTGCAGCTTGTTCGGTCAAGGTAGAAGAATTTGACCCAGATGAGGATGGGCAAAACACGGTCGTGAAAGTCTCTGCCCCAATTTTGTGGAACGTAAAACGAACTCCAGTGTTATATGAATGGGTTGCAACATCAGGGCAGGCATACATGTTCGGACGAGTGGCATGCAACATATCTTCGCAAGCTTCGGAGACCAATTTAGAGTTCGAATACAACTTATTGGGTGATAATCTCGATGAATCCGAACTCATTACTACTGTGACATTGCTATTAGGTACAGCAAACGACCTTGATGACGAGTTACAAAAGAAGTTTGGCGGCAAAAAAACGTCAGACTTATAAATCATTCATCGCCGGCTTGCAGCATCTGCAAACCGGGTTTGTTTTGACAGGAGTTGCTATGCAGGAAGTATTGACGGACAGCGCTGTCTCGTTTGCGAAAACACGGAGCGATGCGACCTGTACGCCACTCCACATCGTCTACGTCATCGTCAAACGATTCACTGACGAATTTGAGGATTTTCAGAGTCCGGTTGAAGCAATCATCATGGCACTCGGCCCAGAAGGCGATAGTATTAATAAACCAAAAATAACAGACGAATCGCAGAAAATACTCGCAACGTTTTCAACAAAACGAATTGCAATTAACTGGGCACGGGAACAATTTCCTCTCCTCACGAAAAAAGCAAACCAGTCTGCTGCCCCTGTACAGCAAAAGAATGCGCCAGAGAAAGAAACAGCAGCGGTCGAAAAAAAGTCACCCTCTGATGCAGTGGTCCGAAGCACCGAAGAAATTTTCGCGAGCCTTGATGCGATGGTTGGTCTGACAGTTGTCAAATCTGCGGTGCGGCAGATCGTAGCGCGCCAAAAAGCTGCAGAAGTCATGCAATCGCGTGGTGTCGAGACCGTTTTCAGCAAACACTTGGTTTTTACTGGAGCACCAGGTACTGGCAAAACGACGGTTGCGCGCTTTGTGGCCGAACTTTATGCATCGATGAATATATTGCCTCATTTTTCTTTTGTCGAAGCCTCTCGGGCAGATCTCGTCGGCGGGTACGTGGGTCAAACAGCGCTGAAAGTCAAAGAAGTCATTGATAAGGCTCGTGGAGGAGTCCTGTTTATTGATGAAGCGTATGCCTTGATGCCGCGTCACGACAGTGATTATGGCCATGAAGCAATTGCGACATTAGTACAGTACATGGAAAACTATCGGAACGAGTTGGTCATCATTTTGGCAGGGTATGCAGACGAAATGCAGGCGTTGATCGATGTGAATCCCGGGTTACGCAGTCGAATGACGACGTTTATTGACTTCCCCCACTATTCACCACAAGAACTCATCGCAATCTTCCGATCCACACTCGATACAAACAAAATGTCGATAACCGATGCAGCAATGCAGCATGTCGAAGATCAGTTGCAAATTGTCGCGACGCGTAGCGATTTCGGCAACGGTCGATTCGTCCGCTCTTTGTGGGAAACGTCATTCACCCAGCTTGCATTGCGCGATTTTGCAGACGGTGCATTTGATGATTCGGAACTGCGTATGTTGGATGTTGCAGATGTCGATGCTGCGTTTAAACAGCTGATGAGGAGTCTCCCGGCTGCTGCGGAGCCGCGCAGAGGAATTGGTTTTCTACGGAATTAATCTTTCTACCTCTCATCAAAACACCCCCACGTGCCCATTCGGGCAGTGGGGGATTTTGTTTGTTGGCACAATGCCACGAGTACGGTCACGCAGAGGACCCGCTGCTGCGGATGCGGGTGAGGGAGCAGTGACCGCAGAGATATGTTTGACGGAAATAACAGGGGCGAGGCATGCCTCGCCCGTAAATTCCAACACCTCGCCCGCAGAACCTTGCATCAACCCTACCGCAGCGGGCTGCAGTTCTTTTCGGGACCTTTACCGACGCGATCGGCAAAGAACTGGGTCATGCTGGCTTTGTCGACGGACTGCAGGGGCAGCAGGTAGTTCCAGGCGGTCAAGACAATGGGTGCTTCCATTTTGTCGTCGGGGCGGGGCACCATCAGGATGCAGGGATTTTGGCGTTGGAACTCAGCGGCGATTGATTTGAGTTCGGTCACGCTGGTCTCTGGCAGCGATGGGTTGTAGTGGATGATGATCCCGCCGTGCTCGATGTTGTGCACACTGACGCGGTCATCGATGGCCTCGGGTGCAATACCCCAGGGTGCGACCATGCTGCCCACGTGCCAGCCAGAGGTCGGCGGGTTCGAGTTATACGGCGTACGCACCGGGTCTGCCAACGAATCGAGGTGCAAGCTGACGCCTTGGTCGGCATATTTGACCGCGGCTGCCGGCAGGTCGCTCCCGTTGCGAATGACCGCCCATGCAACGACGGCGATCAGGACAGCTGCGCCGATGAGATAGGGCGTGGACGATGCTTTTTTGACGGGTGCTGCTTGCATCTTCACTGGTTTTCCTTGAGAAGGCTTGGTGTTGCGATTTTTTTGATTTGTCATTGTGATTATCCTTGTGCGAGTGCGACTGCCAGGGCTGCGGCGATGCGGGCGTTGTTTTCGAGGAGGGCCATGTTGGTGCGCATGCTTTCGCCGCTTGTCTCGCGCATGACTGCGCTGAGGAGGAAGGGCGTGACCGCTTGGCCGCGGATGCCGGCTGCGTCGGCCTGGGCCAAGGCGCGCAGGATGTGCTGTTCGATTTCGGCGGGGTCGAGGGCAAACTCGGCCGGCGGTGGCACGGCCACGATCATCCCGCCGCCGCCGAGGGCGCGGTGGGCGCGCCACGCCCGCGCAATAGTCTGCACGTCGGCGGCGAAGTTGACCGACAACCCGCTTTTGGCGCTGTAGAATGCCGGGAACTCGTTGGTGCCGTAGCCATAGACGGGCACACCGACGGTCTCGAGGTATTCCAACGTCGCAGGCAAATCGAGGATCGACTTGGCACCGGCGCAGACCACGATGACCGGCGTTTTGGCCAGCTCGGTCAGATCGGCCGAAATGTCGAAGCTCGTGCGGGCGTCACGATGGACGCCGCCAATGCCGCCGGTGGCAAAGACCTCGATGCCCTTCTGATGCGCCAACGCCATGGTCGCCGAGACGGTCGTTGCACCGTACGCGCCGTCGGCGATACACAGCGGGATGTCGCGGCGGGCCAGTTTGCGTACGTCACTGGCCTGTGCGAAGCGTTCGAGCACCTCGTCGGCCAATCCAAC
>CANHPK010000230.1 GCA_947462525.1 Roseiflexaceae bacterium
ACCATGATTGCCGTCAGCGACGCAATCGTGCACACCCAATCCGTCGCCCTGCGTCACGCCGATGGGCAGCCGTGGTCTGCCCTGCGCGACGGGATCAACTACGGTCGCTATGCCTCGTACGGTATACTCCCGTCCCTCCTCATCGTTCCGATCAGTGTCGTGGTCGCGCTCTTCAGCACTCCCGGCACACTTGTTGCCGCCGACGCGGTGCGTCTGCTGGCTAGTTTTGTCAATGCACCCATTACCGCCGCCTCCATTGCCTGCCTTGCGGTGCTCCTCAACCGCACCACGCTGCCCCGCTCGGGGCGCATCTGGACCCTCGTGTGCGCGGCTGCCGGTGCATGCCTGTGGCCATACGCACGGTCGTTCTTTTCCGAGCCCCTCACCATGCTCCTCATCACCGCCAGCCTCGCCAGTGCGACCCGCCGCCCCGTTACCACCGGCAGCGTGTTCCTGGCGGCGCTCTGCGCGGGCTTGATCCTACCCACCCGCATCGCTGCGGTCGTGGCCATCCCCATCCTGGCGACTGCCGCCGACTGGACCGCCCCATTGCGCCGCAGCACCGTACTGGCTGCCTGCGCCGGCGTCATCCCCGGCATCGCCCTGTGGGGCACCTACAATGTCCTACGCTACGGCACCTTCTTTGCGACCGGCTACGGCACCGAGTCGACCGCCTTCGACACACCGTTTCTGACCGGATTGACCGGCCTGCTCGTATCTGGGGGCAGTGGACTCATCTGGTATGCGCCATTTGTCATCTGGATCCCCGTCGGCGCACGCTATTGGTGGCACCACGACCGCCGCATGTTGTCGAGCGCCCTGGGCCTCGTCCTGACGCATCTGCTCCTGTATGCATCGTGGAGCGCATGGGACGGCGGCGGGGTGTGGGGGCCACGCTTCCTCGTACCCATCATCCCCGCTGCGCTCCTCGTCGCTGCTGGCGTCTGGGCGACGCAATCGCGCATCGTTCGATCCGCGGCCCAACTCACCGTCCTGCTGGGCATCGGCATCACCTTCCTCGGCGCCGCGGTGAATTTTTCGATTGATTCGAACCTGCCTGTCCCGCGCGAGATCCCCCCCATCGCCCACGCCCGCATCCTCTGGGATCGCCTACGCAGCAGCACCGTGTCAGCCCAGACCTGCCGCATCGAGACGAACTGGCACCCCAGCGAGGCCGTCGATGGGCACCTCTGGCAGCGGAGTAATGGCGCCAGCACATTCAGCTGCCGCCTCGAACCGCTCAGCATCCTGCGCCTGCACCTCGACGATCGCCGCCCCGATCAAGCCGCTGCTTCAGCAATGCTCCTTCAGGTAGGCGACGATGCCCAGTACCCTATCCCCGCGGGCACCTTCCGACGCATCCATCTGCTCAGTCGTGCCGGTATGCAACACTACTATCTCCGTAGCACACCCTGGAACGCCCGCGCCCTCGGTCTGAGCGACCGCGACGACGACCTCGGACCGACGCTCCTCGACATCCGTTCCACCCCCGCCCTGGCGCGCATCAGCGACGCGAGCACTGCCCCCATGCCCACCCAACCCATCCGGCGCTGGGCATGGTACTACGAACCCACCAACCGCCATCCGGGCGACTGGTGGATCTGGTATCTGCCGCACACGGCACTCGCTGACTGGTCTGCACTGTTGATTGCCGGCTGGCTGGCCTGCGTGAGCATCTGTCTTGGTGCTGCGACGCAGGTATGGTGCCGTCCGACCGACTAACGCTCGAGCGGCACCACCAGTGGGCTGGGCTTTTTGGTGCGGCCTGCACCCATCACGGGGCCCATCTGCAACAGCCGTTCGACTTCGCGACCTACCGCTACCGCTGCATCGGGGTAGCCGATGCGCCGGGCGGCATCCGACATCGACGCGCGCAAGGCCGGGCTAGCCAACAAAATATGAGAATAATCGACGAAGTTGCGCGCGTTTTCGGCCCACAAACCGGCGTCGTGTGCAATCACATACGTCCGATTGCCGCCTTCTTGGCCCGGCGCTTCCCCATAAAAGACCATCGGTTTGCCTGCCGCCATACACTCGCTGACCGTCAAGCCTCCTGCCTTCGAGGCGACAATATCGGTCGCGTGCACCAAATCGACCAACGGCACAAAATCATAGACATGCGTCGGGTTGCGCCACGTCTGCGCCCGCAACGCTGCCGCCAAATCTTGATTGCGACCGGCCACAATGGCAATTTGGCACGGCAATGTGTGTGCATCGACCGCCTGCGCCATCTCGAGCACCGGCCCGACCCCTGCGCCACCACTCAACAACAACAGGGTAGGCAACTCGGGGTCCCAGCCGAGGTCACGGCGAAGCTCTTCCTTAGGCGCCCGCATGGCACGATAGCCAGCATCAATGGGCAACCCAGTCTGGACGATTTTTTGCGCTTCTATCCCACATTTGCGTGCCTTTTCGCGCACCAGCGCCGTCGGCACTGCCACGCAATCGTCGACCCGATTAAACCAGGCACGGTGCACGTTGCCCAGATCACAGACCACGGTCATCAACCGCGGTCGCTGGGCCGGCTTGAGGATATGCGAAATAATCCGCGTAAACAATGGGTAGACGCTGACCACCACATCAGGCTGGTATTCGGCCAGGATCGCCTCGAGCGAGTTGCGCACCGCCGACGACAAGGTAAACTCGAGGAACATATCGAGACCCGGTACATCGGTCATGGCATGCGCAAAATCATAGTGCTCGGGCGCGTCACGGACCATCTCGAGATAAAACTTCTCGGCCTGGGCCAGCGTCGTCGACGCAAGCGGATGATGCGCCGGGTTGACCACCCGCGTCTCGCACAGATGGCTGACCTCACGCTCAATCGCTGCGGCCGCACTGCGGTGCCCACTGCCCGCATCCGTCGTCAAAATCAGAATTCGTTTGGTCGTTTGCATGGGGTGTCTTTCTCTTGCGAAATCGCCAGAAAGGCAACGATGCACGATAGCGCAGGCCTCGACGCCCACGTATGACGTACTATAGCGCAGTCACCTTAAGTACAGATGATTTTCGTATGTGCTCCACGTTATGTAGCAGGGCAAAACCGCCTCCGGCGGCCCGCGCGGCCACGCCCCGCGTCACCGACACGTCCGGGATGTCATGATTTTTCAGTTACACTAGACAGACTCGCACCAACAAAAGGCCGTTATGCTGACACCCAAATTGTTCCGCCGCGAAATCATCCTCCATGCGAAAAACGCCGTCAAAATCACCCCGCTCTGCCCACATGCGCCACCGAGCGACATGTGCGGCGGGTGCACCTTCCAAGATATCAGCTACCCCGACCAAATCGCCGCCAAAACCCAGGCCCTCATCGCCCTCTGGGCTGACACCCTGCCCAGTAGCATCCCCACCCCAACAGTCGTCGCATCCCCCGACCCGTTGCACTACCGCACCCGCATGGATTTCATCGCCAGCAAAGGGCGCTTCGGACTGCGCCGCGGGGGCAAGTTTAACTACATCATTGACCTGACGACCTGTCATCTCATCCCCACCGACGCATTTGCCATTGCGCACTCCATTTGGCAACAACTCATCGCCGCAGGCGTCCCCGATTACAATCTGCGGAGCCACGAAGGCATCTTGCGCTATATCGTCGTCCGCCGCAGCCCCGATGACCGCTACATGCTTGCCTTCATCACCTCTGCACCCGACGACAACGCCGAGGGAGCCATCGCATCCGTCGCCCAGGCAGCCCTGGCCAATCCAGCCATCGTTGGCATCCATTGGCTGCGCAACGACTCACCCGCCGATGTCTCGTTTGGGACCCCCTACAAACACTGGGGCTCACCGCTGTTGCCCATGCGCATCGGTGCAAATACCTTACACATTGGCCCCAATACATTTTTCCAAAACAACGTCTATTTGCTCGATGACATGCTCGCCCACATCGGTGCTGCTGTACCGGCCGGCCAACACGTCGCCGACCTGTATGGCGGCGTCGGCACTATCGCACTCCATCTCGCCGCCACTGCCCAGTCTGTCCATTGTGTCGAATCATTCGCCGAGAGTATCGACCTCTGCAAGGCAAATATCCAAACCAACCACCACACCAATGTCACTGCCGAAGTCGCCGATGTGGCTGAATTCTTAAGAAATACCAACCGCACATTTGATACAATGGTCGTAGACCCACCGAGGGTCGGTTTGG
>CANHPK010000231.1 GCA_947462525.1 Roseiflexaceae bacterium
AAGCGGACGTAGGCTGTGCAGCGTTGCTTGCCGTAGTCATACCCTTTTTTGATTTGCGATGCCAGGTCATCCCAGTTCGAGTACTCCCAGATGCCATAGACGTTCACACCCTCCATCTCGAGCATGTACCGCTTGTCACGGTCATACAGTGATGCGGCGATGTCGCGACCGTTGCTCTTGCCACCCACAAATGCCAAGCAATCGACATCGTGGTTGCGGACCAGGGCTTCACTCAATTGACCGCCAGAGCCGCTCACCAACGACACGGGCAAGCCGCACCGACGCGCAAGGGCGAGCGAGACCGTCAAGGCATACAGCCCACCATCGGTAGGCGTTTTGGCGATGACAGAATTACCGGCAAGCACTTGAACCAGCATCGAGTGCACGAGCACCGACAATGGGTAGTTCCAAGAGGCGATATTCGAGATGACACCAAGCGGCGTGCGGCCAGCCATTTGTGTGTCGATTTGTTCGACATACCATTCGACACCGCTGATACAGCGGTCGACGTCGGTCATGGCGGTGGCATAGGGCTTGCCTATTTCCCACATCAACAGGCGACCGATGAGGTCACGGTGTTGCTTGAGTGCTGCTAAGGTATCCGTGACCTTTTGTTTGCGCTGGTCGAGCGAAACCTTGGACCACGTTTTGAACTCGACTGCACAGTATTTGACGGCGCGCTTGGCTTCGTCGAGGTCGATCATCGGCAGGCTGCCCAGCTGGGTGCCGTCGATGGGCGAAATGACCGTTTTGCCATTGCCAGGATGGCCCCATGCACCTTCGATGAGGTTCAATACCCGACCGTCGCTACTGAAGGCCTCAGGGACCAATGCCCTGGTTTGCGCAATGACGTTGTTCCACTCAACTGTCGGAGAGATGATTTTGGCCACGACAGGATTCCTTTCAATACCACGCTCTACATACGCTACGCACGAGATAGATATTTGGATGTAGAAAACCGCTCCGTGCGCTGTGCACGGAGCGGCCGCGGTGCAATAGTGCGTTATTTCAGCAGACTTGCCATCTGCTTTTGGATCATGTTGGCAGCCCCTTCGGGGAGGAGCCGACCCCACCAGTACATCAACTTCGCATCCGACCCGGCGAACGCATGGAAGGGGTTTCCTTCGAACGCACCGACAATCAATTTGCCAGCGACATCCGCAGGCGTCGTTTTGATGGTGGTCGTGCGTTGTTTGCTCATGGCATCGACCTCCGCTTGGGTGGCGGCACCGGAATTCACTGATATGTTCGTCGCGATAGCGCCCGGGAAGAGAATGCTCACCCCGACGTTGGTGCCTGCCAGTTCTGCCCGCAAGCCTTCGCTGAACAACTTGATGGCTGCTTTGGATGCACAGTATATGGTTTGTCCGGGCACCGGAATATACCCGCCCATACTCGAGATGTTGAGTATCTGGGCAGCGGGACGGGTGAGTAAATGCGGCAGGAATTCTTTGACCATATGCACCGTTCCGTAGAAGTTCACATCCATGACGCGGTGAATTTCGTCATACGACAAATCGTTCACTTTGCGAAATTTGTGGATAATTCCGGCTACATTAATCAGACCGTCGACGCTCCCATGAAGCGAGATGACGGCTGCGGGGAGCGCACTGACCTGCTCGATGCTGGTCACGTCGACGACATGCGTGCTGATTCGTGTGCCATTCGGTCCCGCAAGGGCGACTGTTTCGTCGAGGGTTGTCTGATTGATATCGATGGCTGCGATGGTAGCACCGCGACGGGCGAGTTCGAGCGTTGTCTCGCGACCCATGCCGTTGCCTGCGCCGGTAACGACGATGACTTTCTGTGTGACGTTCATGGTGGAGCCTTTCTACCGATGCAGCGTGTGCATCACATACGTGTGCAATCAAAAGTACGTTTGCTCACGTGGTCCTCATCATAGCGCACGACGGAACGCGCAACGTGAAGGGTGCGTGAACAAATATACTCATACTGGCGGCACGCACACAACAAAAACCAGGGCCGTCGATGACGACCCTGGGGTGCAAGGACCGGGAGACGTTATGTGGTGGTTTTGCTGGCCAACCAGTTGGTCATGATTTCGGCAACATAGCGGGTAGACATATCGCCATCGACAAAGACTTCGTCATCGAGCAGCACCAATTGGAACGGAATAGTCGTCTTGACGCCGTGGATGACGGTCTCGGTGAGAGCGCGCTTCATGCGGGCAATTGCTTCTTCGCGGTTGGGTGCCCAGACGAGCATTTTGGCGAGTAGTGAATCGTAGTTGCCGGGTACCATGTAGCCGGGATAGAGGTGGGAATCCACGCGCACACCGGGACCACCTGGGGGCAGGTAGTACTGAATCTCTCCGACCGACGGCATGAAGTCACGCTCAGGGTCTTCGGCGTTGACACGACATTCGATGGCGTGCCCGCGGATCTGCACGTCACTCTGCTGGACGGTCAAATGCTCGCCCGATGCGATGCGCAATTGCCAGCGCACCAAATCGATACCCGTGACCAGCTCGGTGACAGGGTGCTCTACTTGGATGCGGGTGTTCATTTCGATGAAGTAGAAGTTCCCCTCTGGGTCCAGCAAAAACTCCATCGTGCCTGCGTTGACATAATTGATGGCGCGCACGCCCTTGAGGGCTGCCTCGCCCATGCGGGCACGGAGTTCTGGGCTGACTGCGGGCGAAGGTGCTTCTTCGACGATTTTTTGGTGGCGTCGTTGTGATGAGCAGTCACGTTCACCGAGGTGAATGGCGTGCCCATGGGTATCGGCGAGCACTTGGATCTCGACATGGCGTACTTTGGGCAGGTACTTCTCGAGCAAGAGCGCGCCGTTGCCGAATGCAGCCTCGGCTTCGCTTTTGGCCGTCAAGTAGAACCGGTTGAGCTCGGCCTCGTCGTTGGCGACGCGCATGCCACGGCCACCGCCGCCACCGGCTGGTTTGAGGAGGACCGGGTAGCCCATTGCATTGGCCAGTTCAACGGCCTCTTCAATGGACTGGAGCTCGCCATCTGAGCCGGGGACAATGGGAACGCCGGCGGCGCGCATGGTGTTGCGGCCTTCGACTTTGTCGCCCATCAGGCGAATGGCGTCCGGGCTGGGCCCGATGAAGGTAATGCCGTATTGGGCACAGATTTCGGCGAAGTAGGCGTTCTCGGACAGAAAGCCATAGCCCGGGTGGATGGCTTCGCAGCCCGTGATGAGCGCTGCCGAAATGAGTGCAGATTGATTGAGATATGAGCGAGGAGAAGGAGCCGGTCCGATACAAACTGCTTCGTCGGCGGTACGGACAGCCAACGAATACCGGTCGGCTTCACTATATGCGACGACGGCGCGGATCCCAAGCTCGTGGCAGGCACGTACGATACGGACGGCGATTTCGCCACGGTTCGCGATGAGAATCTTGCTGAACATAGGCCTCTGTCTCTCCAAAAACCCCAGTTGTATGCGCAAAGTATACCATAGCTACCGGGAGTCAGCGTTCGACTTCCTCGGGGAGCTCGTACCAGCGTACTTTGTCGCCGACCAATGCACGTGTTTTGAACGCCAACGTCTTGGGGGCAGCCGCGATATTCGCCAGCAGTGCGTCGACTTCGGTTTTGACCGCATGTGCCTCGGCGGGATGGTTGGCGAGCGCATACTGGCTACAGCGCTCGAGGTTCATCGTGAATGTGCGCCACAACCCCCAATCTGCACCACACAGCGCGGCGATGCGTGCACGGGTTGGTTGTTGTGCGGGCGCTGTCCCTATCTGCATGGTCCGGAGCAGCGCACAGCCGTCATACGCGTCTTTGGCATTGAGTTCGAAAATCTGCAGCTTGGTCAACAGGAGTTCGGCAATGGGGATGGTATATGGGTCGGTGCCAATGGTCAGGGGGATGCTGTGACACATCGCAAAGCTGCCGACAAAAATGTCGATTTGGCGTTTGGTGCGTGGGTCGTGGAACAGCAATCGGGTGTCGCCATTGAGGAGGTTGAATTCTCTGTCGGCGACGTAGCCGGCAGTGGTGAGCACGGTGCTTACTTTGGATTGGGTTTTGGCAGGGATGAACGCATCGATATCGCGGTAACTTCGCCCGGGGTTGTTGCTGTCTGGGCAATGCAAGGCAACGGCTACCCCGCCGAGGAGTCGGATGTCGAGCTTTTGGGC
>CANHPK010000232.1 GCA_947462525.1 Roseiflexaceae bacterium
AAATATGGATGAACCATAGTGGAGCGCATGCGTCATGATGTGGACGTTTGCTTGCTCCCACGGAATCATCTTGCCTTTGAACCAAATTTGTTTTGTCGACATCGACTTCTCCTGTTCAAAATTGCCTGTACCCCATTGCGACGGTATGCATCGATAGTTTACCATACATATGTTTGGCAATTCATAGACTGTTTGATATACTTTCAGCCATCATGAACGGTAGAACACCTATGAATGCAACACACGATACCGCTCCCCTACGCGACCTGAGAATCGACATTATGAAAGGGCTGCTTGTTGTTGGCATGCTCGCATCTCATGTCAATGTTTTCTATGGTAAGCCCTCGGTTGCAACAACGGTTTTGAAGTACTATGTCAATTCGATCTCGTTTAGTGGTTTTTTGTTCTGCTTCGGTTATGCAGTATACGTTGCATACATGAGAAGGTATACACGAACAACGCCGTTAAGAATCTTGTCTGGCGCAGCGAAAATTTTCGCCGTTTTCGTATTGTCGAGCAGCACGTATAGCATCTTTCGTGACAAAACGTATGGGTGGGAGCGATTCCTTGACATCCTGACCGTGCAGTATATTCCGTTGTACAACGAATTTCTCCTCTCTTTTGCGTTGTATTACGTACTTACTATCATTTTGGTGGAGCCATTTCGATGGGCTACTGCAAATTGGCAACGCGTACTCGGTGTTATTGTATTGTGTTGTATTCCAACAATCGTGCCTTCACCATTTACCGGTTTGGTTGGGAGCATCGTGTGGGGGGTGCCAGGGCAGTACTTGTTTCCCATCCTGCCATACGCACCATTTTTTCTCATTGGTATGGTTTTCGCCCGCCAAACGTCAATACCACAACCATGGCTTTGGGGGGTTGCGATTTGCGCCACGTTGATTTCGGCGGCGTATCTCATGGTTGCACAGGCAACACCACAACGTTTCCCCCCGAGCATTTGGTGGCTCCTCGGTCCTGTGTTGCCGCTCACTATGTATTATGTCCTGTCGGGATCCGCATTGCTTCAACAAAGCGCATTCGGACGTTGGCTTGCGCACATCGGCGAAAACGTCTTGTTCTACTTACTCATGAGTAATGTGCTGCTCTTTGCATTCACCCGAATGAAATACGGCTTCTCCGTGTTGCAATCTATGGTTGTCACCATCGGCATGCTGGGCATTATATGGCTCTTGACGAGCATCGTCAGACCTACTTCCATGGCGCGTCAACGTGACTGACGCCGTGCCAGCGGGAGTTCAAGCGCGTCCCAGAGCGCATGCCAACTCCCTTCGAGGATATTAGCGGAACAGCCAACGGTGCTCCACCGCTCGTCACCACGGGCAGACTCAATGAGTACACGTGGTTTGGCTGCTGTACCAAGGTGCTCGTCGACAATACGGACTTTGTAATCAACAAGGGTTACCGCTGCCAATTCGGGGTACACGGGCACGAGTGCTTTCCGTATGGCCAAATCGAGTGCATTGACGGGACCATCCCCTTCGGCAGCGGTGTGCATTTCGATGCCGTTGACGGCGAGCTTTACCATTGCTTGTGCACGCATGCTGCCATCAGCCAATGCCTGCACTATGACGGTAAAATCGAGCAGGGTGAATGGTGCAACATATCCAGGGCTATTGCGACGGATAAGCATTTCGAACGAGCCCTCGGCTGCCTCGAACTGTAGGCCTTCCTGCTCGAGGTCTTTGATGCGTTGCAAAATCCCACGTTCATTGCCACCAATGGACAGTCCCAAACTTTCAGCCCGCATTTTGATGTTGTTGCGCCCTGATAACTCGCTGACCACAATGCGCATTTCGTTGCCAACAATCGCCGGATCAATGTGTTGATAGCTGTCCGCGAACTTTGCAACTGCCTGGGCATGGATGCCACCTTTGTGCGCAAATGCACTCCGGCCGACATACGGGGCATGATGATCGGGGTTGAGATTGACAATTTCGGCAACCGCATGCGATACCGTACTCAATCGTTGGAGTTGTGCTGCCGGGATGCAGGTGTATCCCTGCTTGATCTGGAGATTGGCAATGAGCGGGATGAGGTCCATGTTGCCACACCGTTCGCCGATCCCATTGATGGTACCCTGCACGTGCGTTGCCCCTGCATCGACCGCAGCCATCGCATTGGCAACAGCCAACGCACCGTCGTTGTGTGTATGAATTCCCACGACGGTCGAATACCCAGCGTGTTCGAAGGCGGAACGCACAGCGATGACTCCTGCAGCGATGCTCGCTGGGAGCGATCCGCCATTTGTGTCGCATAGGACAATGGTGCTCGCGCCAGCGCCGGCAGCAGCCAGCACCGTCATGACCGCATAGTCACTATCGAGGGTATACCCATCGAAGAAATGCTCGGCATCGTAGATGACTTCACGATGGTGCGAAACAAAATACGCCACACTTTCGGTGATCATGCGGATGTTTTCTTCGCGGGTCGTTTCGAGCACGTGTTCCACATGCAAAACCGAGCTTTTGCCCACCAGGGTGACAACCGGGGTTTCGGCGGCGAGAAGTGCTTGTGTGTTTGGATCGTTTGCGCAGGTGTTTTTGTGGTGGCGTGTGCTACCAAACGCTGCAATACGCGCAGTGGAGAAGTGCACATGGGCAACGCGGCGAAAAAATTCTGCGTCTTTGGGGTTGGATCCTGGCCAACCTCCTTCGATGTATCCGACGCCGAGTTCATCAAGCAGGAGGGCTATTTTGATTTTATCATCGACCGAGAGTGAAATGCCTTCGCGCTGAGTCCCGTCACGGAGTGTGGTGTCGTAGATTGCTACCTGACGCATCGTTTTTTTCGTCTTTCGTGTAACATGGGTAACTGCCAAAAATTTTGAGAAATCCCGTTTGGGCCTGCATGAGTTCGAGTGCGCGTGCGATGTGTGGGTCAAGGCGATGGCCGTTGATGTCGACCAAAAAGACATACTCGCCCAATACTGCTTTGGATGGACGTGATTCGAGCTTGATCATATTGATGTCTGCGTCTGCGAGGATGCGCAACACACGGACTACCTGCCCGGGCTGATCCTCGCGATCAAAGCCAAAACAGATGCTTGTTTTGTCGTTCCCCGTGGGTGCATGGTCCGTCCGTGCGAGAGCTACAAAGCGTGTGACATTATTGTTGCGGTCTTGGATATCGGGTACGAGGACATGAGCACCGGTTAACTCAGCCGCACGGAGTGTGCCGATAGCGACTGCTGGTGTGGTAGAAGCGAGTGCGTCGGCCGGTGCCGCGCTGTTCGACAGCGACGCAACCGATGTCACATGCGGAAGGGCAGATTCGATGAACTGACGACACTGCGCGAGCGATTGTGGGTGGCCATAGAGGATTTTAGCATCTTTTATGTCAAATCCCTGCCGACCAAGGAGTTGATGTTTGATAGGCACGACGGTTTCGGCACAGATACGGAGGGAGGTCTCGTGGATAAGCAGATCGAGTGTTATGGTGATTGCTCCTTCGAGGACATTCTCGATCGGCATCATCGCAACGTCTGCTTCACCGTGCTCGACGGCATCGATCACGGCTGTATGGGAGGGACAGGCAACGATGGTGTCACTAGGTTGTGCATAGGAGCGAGCAGCAACTTCGCTGTACGTTCCGGCCGGTCCAAGAAAACTGATACGCATCGTTGTGTCACGCCGTTGGATGCTCCAACGGCGCCTTTCTTTGGTATTACTTGGGTGTGTTGGCGAACGAGTCTACGGCATAGCCTGTTTTGGCTTGATCATACCCGTCAGCATACGCAGACTTTTCGTCATTGATGCGGCGACCGCGATCTTGGAGGAGCTTATTAAGTGCACCCATGTATGCTTCGGCGGCAGCTACCATGGTATCGGTGTGGACGCCATGGCCATTGAACAAATCAATACCAGGGTGTGCAGCGGCTTGTTGGGCTGCGATGGTGTCACGGATGCGCACTGACACCTCGGCAACGGCGTCGATCCCCTCGGTGACCGAATTAATCGAAAACTCAAGCAATTCGACGGGGCGTTTCACGACACTATCGATTGCCTTGTAAATAGCGTCGACTGGACCCGTCCCGTGCGCTGCCGCAAGATGCTGGTGGCCTTGCTGGTCTACCAATCGAACCGTTGCCACTGGGGTCAA
>CANHPK010000233.1 GCA_947462525.1 Roseiflexaceae bacterium
CTATGGAGGCAACGGAGTGTCGACGTTTCAACTCCCTACGATGACAGCACCTACCGGTATGAACTACATCATTGCAACCAATGGCGTTTTTCCGTCTCAAGATTGAGATCAAACAGATGGGTTCATAGTAACGTTCGTTGGATCAGGGTCGATTCGTTCCCGCGTACTGACGCAATGCTATGACACCCCGCAGCTACATCATGTGTCGCAGCGAAGTAACAAGCGGTAACTGAATACCATTACCGCCGAGTCGCGGTTCTCGCGCTGGCGAACAGAAGGATACACCCGCATGAACCCATTTATAGGCAGCGTCCTCCTCGTACCGTATACATACCTCCCGAACGGCTGGTTGCCGTGTGTGGGCACGCTTTTGCCAATTCAGGAGTATGAGGTCCTCTTCGCACTCATTGGCACAACGTATGGAGGGGATGGCAATGAAACGTTCGCAGTTCCAAATCTCCAGAATATCTGCCCGACAGGCATGATGTATATCATTGCGTATGTAGGATATTTCCCCTCACAGTCCTAAACGAACGGTGAATCAGTCATGACAATTACGCGACGTTCCTTCTTCCGCCGGTTGGCAGTGCTGACGCACGGGATATTGTTTATTGGGAGTCCCAAGTCATACTCTTCGAATCGCGTCACGCCGCGCACTGATGAACCGCTCTTAGGTTCAATTACGTTGTTTCCCTATGGATTTGTCCCTAAAGGTTGGCGTGCATGTAACGGGCAGGGTATGGCAATTTCGCAGAATAGTGCGCTCTATTCTTTACTCACAGATAAGTTTGGCGCGACAAGTACGCAATTCTATCTACCGAACATGGTCGGTATTCACCCGTCTGTATCTGCAAACCCTCCGACAAATACATCGTTTAGCATGACTGCCCCGGTATACTGCATAGCGGTGGTTGGGGTATTCCCTTCGTCGAGCGATGGAACAGTTATTCCCACTGCCATTCCCAATACCGCTACCCGCACACCTTCTTGGACAGCGAGTCGCACACCCATCCCGCTTCCCACAAGCACTGAGACCTACACGCCGACGAACACCCCAACCTCAACGTCTACGCATACCGCAACCTCCTCGCCCACGAATACCGCAACCTCCACGCCCACGAACACCCCAACGCACACACCCACTAATACCGCGACCTACACCACGACGAATACCGCTACCCTGACCCCCACCAGTACCGCCACACACACGCCAACGCCCACACCAACTGCAACACAGACCAAAAGTGCGACAGCCGTTCATACCAACACGCCGACGGTAACAAAAACCCACACGCGTGTAGCTACCAAGACCGCCACTCGGACAGCAACCAAAGCGGCCGCACCAACAAAATCCAACACACCAACACGCAGCAAAACCCGGACACCATCCAAAACACCGACCCGTACACTCACCAAAACACGCACACGGACCCCTACCCGCACAAAATAAGCGCGTAATCGCTGACACGCGTACGTCGGTCAATCGCCATCATTCGGGAGCACCTCGATGCAACGACTCTTTGTTCTGTTCATCACCCTGGTCTGTGTGTCGAGTTGTGGGGGCACCCTGCCACCACCACCAGCAATTGATCACACACTTGCCCCGACGAGCGCAGCGGATGCACCGCCTGCCCAACAACAGGGCGAGTTGCCAAGCGCGAATGCGGCAGATGCAGTCTCCATCAGAGCTGATATTTGGGCTGATAACTGGTTTGCACTGTTTGTCGACGAGACACTCATCGGAGAAGACTCAGTATCCATTACAACCGAACGATCGTTCAACAGCGAGGTGTTTACCTTCGCTGCGACCTACCCGGTACACATCAATGTCATCCTCAAGGATTACATCCAAGACGACACGGGGCTCGAGTACATCGGTACCGATCGGCAACAAATCGGTGACGGCGGGTTCATCGCGCAATTCACCGACACGGCAACAGGGAGCATTATTGCAGTCACCGACAGCAGTTGGAAGTGCGTGCCGATACACATCGCCCCACGCGACGCGGCATGTGCCGCCCAAGCACAACCAATCGCCGGCGAGGGTGCATGTACCAACACTATTACGGCTGAGCCAAACGGGTGGAAATCATCGTCCTTCAACGATGCAACCTGGCCAGCTGCGACAATCTATACCGCACGTGATGTCGGTCCCAAAGACGGGTACGACGCCATCAGCTGGGACCCCAGTGCGCAATTCATCTGGGGGCCAGACCTCAAGACCAATAACACTGTCTTGTGCAGGGTGACCATTCAGGCTCCGTAGCATACCAACATCACTATCTGCTCTATACATGAACAAATGCATGTGATGCTATAATCCGCACATCACATACAGGAGCACTGCAATGACGCACACACCTGCAACCATCGTCGGATTTCGCGATTCTACCCCTCTGCTTGCTGATCCTATCGCGTTGCGCGCGCGGGCAGCGGTAGATGGGTATTTGTTCTTCAAACAACTCCTCCCCAAAACAGACGTCCAATCGCTTCGCGATCTCATGCTGACCATCGTCGCAAAGCGTGGTTGGCTTGACACGCGTCATCCACGCAATGATGCACGCGTCAATGCTGCTGCAGTAACCACCCTCGAATCGTGGGGCGGTACGGGCGTCGATGAAGCAGCCTACCGCGAACTGCAGACGCAGCAGGCGTTCCAGCAATTCCAACACCATCCTCGGCTCATTGCGCTGTATACAGCGTTATTTGGAGAGGCAGTCCTGCCGCACCCACGCACGATTGCACGCACGATGATTCCGTGTCCGGCATTTCGCCCGACGCCGATGCACCAAGATTACATCCATATCCAGGGCACTCGTGATGTATGGACCTGCTGGCTGCCGGTGGGTGATGTCCCACGTGCGCTGGGCGGCTTGACGGTCATGCACGGCTCACACGCGTTAGGTGTGCTGACAGTGCGTGCCGCTGAAGGTGCAGGTAATCTCGAGACGAATCTGTGCGATGTCGACCTCCCCTGGATTGAGCACGATTATGAAATGGGCGACATATTGACCTTCAATAGTTGTCTGCTGCATAAGTCACTCCCACACCAGTGGGAAGACACCGTACGCCTATCGTGCGACTTCCGCTATCAGCCGGCCGCGGATCACATTGAAGAGAAATCACTCATTCCGCATATGAAGGTTGCAGAATGGGACGACATCTACGCCAATTGGCCCGAGACTCCACTCAAATATTACTGGCGCAATCTCGACACCCCGCTCTCCCCATGGGACGAATCGCTGCACTGGCAAAAAGAACGCATCTGCAACTAATTTGCCCATGAGAGAGACACAGACGAAGGCAGTCATCACATGCAGACGCTCCAGCAAATCATTGATCAGATTGCCATATTCGACACCCATGAGCATCTCATCAGCCCAGCCGAGTACACCCAGCTCGAGCCAGACATCATCACTGCGCTGTTCGGCGTCAACGCATACATCCAACACGACCTCGTCAGCGCCGGATGTCCCTATCAGGCCATCGATGCGTTGCTCGATCAACACACGCACGACGTCGCCACCCGGTGGGCTTTCGTCGCCGACTATTGGCAACACTGTCAGTACACGGGCTACGGCGAGGCAGTCCGACGCTCGGCCCAGATCCTGTATGGGATCAATCATATCGACGCTGCCTCGCTCGAACAGGCAGCGCCGCTCCAGGCGCGCTACCACGGGGTCGCGGGGTATCAACGGGCGCTGGCACTCGCCAATCTCGCCGAAATCCAGGTCGACGCGTTCTCTTGGCAACCACCAGCGACTCCCGAGGTACCAGCGCTCCGCTACGACCTGAATGTCCAGACCATCGCCGATGGCAGTGTCGTCCTCGATGCGGTGGCCGCCCACACCGGGATTGCGGTGACGACCGTTGGCGACTATCGCCTAGCCTTGCAAACGCTCCTGCGCATGCATGCAAACGACATTGTGGCAATAAAAACCCAGCACGCCTATACGCGCACCCTTGCATGGACGCACATCGCTGACGATGCCTGCGAGCATGCGTTCGAAAAGCACCGCACAGGGATCCCGCTGACCGCACACGATGCGCTGGTCCTGGGTGATTGGGCCTTGGGCGTCATCGCACACGAGGCAGGCATCCTCGGGATA
>CANHPK010000234.1 GCA_947462525.1 Roseiflexaceae bacterium
CGGCAACGCATGGCGCTCGGCCAACGCAATTGCACTGTCGTCGACGACGCCGACGACTGCTAAAGCGGCAATAGGCACCGATACCAGTCGTTCGATGAGCATACTGAGGGACAGCGGCGGGTCGATATCCCGGAGCGACCGAATCGAAACGAGCGCAAATTCGTTCCCGCGTAATTCGGTGAACAACGGCGCTACAGCACGCGCAACGACGGGCCAACTCACCAATCGATGCAACCCACTTGCACCAGCCAATACGGTCGTACCGATGGGCAGTGCGAGTCGGATTGCATCTTGTACGGTTACGTCTGACATCTGTGCCCTTCTTGTACCGCTGGGTGTGTAACGACCAAACTTATGACCGGAAGAACGGCAAAACGGGCGTTATGCAGGGGAACAAGATCTCGCAAAGTGGTAATTCTGTGTCGTCGCATGCAAGCATACCTGCGCGACGGAGCGCACTCACCGACCGATACCCGAAGCAGAGTTGTGCCAAGGCAGGGAGCTCGATAGAACGCATGCGCACAGCTGCTTCGCGCGTGCCATCGATGATGGTCACAACGCCGGCGTTGAGCATGATCATTGCTCGCTCATCGCTGATCTCGAGACGCACCCCGCCGACCCAATCAGCGTAGCCTGAAGCAGCAATACGTGCAGTAAACGCAGGAATCAACGCCGTCAACATGGTCGGCAAATCGATGATTCCACCCAACACACCGAATGGGGCCGCTGCGTGTATACGTGTCTCGGCACCAACCGCCAATGCCATCCGCGCAAGGGGATGTTGTGGCGCAAGGGCGATCTGCAGCGTCGTCGCATCGATGGAGTCAACAAGCCCTTCAATGAGGTCGCCGGCTGCGCCGTCATCGGTTACCACTGCGCGCCGACAAACGATACCCTGATCGGTGACTTCGAGCTGTGCGGCACCGCGCACCTGCCCATCACGGCTCGTGAGGATGAACCATTCTGTCGGACTGGCTTCTTCCCAATCGACGACATCCACATTCCCCGTCGGTCGAACACGTTGCATGTCACTCAGCCGTTGGAGGACGTCACGATCTGCTGTCAACTGTTGGGTGGTACCAGGCTGTGGTCGAGACATCCGTGTCGGTTGCGACCACGACGTGGTGACTGCATACGAAACAGGAGCAAAACCATACGCTGCCCATGTGAGGGAGTCTCCGGAGCGCAACACAATGCCGATTCCTTCGTCGAGTGCTGCAGCAGCATGCATCATGGTGAGTTCGACGACGTCTGCAGTATCTGGGGTAACGGTGAACGATTGCCGACGGATGGTCGCGACATCGACTATCGTGCCTTGTATTGCGAGCCGATCGTGCGTCATCACGGACACGGCGACCAGTGCTTGGTCATTCCAGACAGTCAACAGCGAGCTCGGCCGTGCCCGTTTGAGCCGAAGCCATGCATCGACCGGACCAAACTGTGCGATTACCTTGGTACTTTGGTCGGGGCGTAGTCCATCCCAAAACTGATACGAATACTGCATTGTTTATTCCTCTGGCCATGCACATAGTGCGTCGATTGCCGCTGCACTCCCGTCACGGAACCAGCCGTCGAGTTGGGCTTGGTCTTTGAGTTGCTGGCCACGTGCCCGTGACACATGCAAAAACGCCGAGTACGCACCTGGCAATGCAGTCATGTCCCCCCACAGTTTTTCGAACTGTGCCACGGGGAACACATCTTCTTGCCCATTACCCCAGCGCTTTTTGACATCCTTGATAGTGACATATGTCGGCATACGTTGGGCCATTGCACGTACCGCGGCATGTACGCGTTCTGGCCGCGTACTGATGTCGTCGCGACTCAACTCAAAGATGGCGAACAGGTGATCAATGTCGATCCAATTGGTGAGCGTGTTGTAAAAACGTAACTGGAATTCGGCTTCGATACGAGGCATTGCTAAGCCTTCGACCAAGCGAACGTGGTTGTCTACACGCGCCAGACCACCACCGCGGTCATCGAGTCTACGCGCGGTAACTTCGAACGACATTGCCCGGTTTTGCTGGATGTGTAACCCGAGCACACCGGGATCGAGTGACGCACCGAGGGTATCAATGTTATGAAGCATGAGGTATTTGATGTTTGGGGAAGTACGCAACAGCTCTGCAAACACCCCATTTCGAAGCATGTTGGGCAGTTCGAACCAATGCCCGATGGGGTGCATGCACTGCAACGGCACGTTATCAGTGTAATCAGAACCTTCTCCGCTGTTTCGTGCCCATTGCAATAATGCACTATGTACGCTTTCGCGCATTTTCTGTGCCTGGACGTCGAGGAGCTGGTGCGGAGTTTCTTCCCATGCAAAATGCAAGTCGCGGGTCATGGGAACAAACCGTTGACCAACCGAACGTCCATGCGACAACATGACGGTGCCTGGATATGCAAACGGCTGACCATTCACCCCACTACGCTCAAATGCTGATTGGAGTGGACGATGCGTCAAGTAACTCGTGGTGAATATGTGCGTCGGCGACGTCCCATAGGCTTGACTGGTCTTGCGACTTTTGGCAATGTGGACATCCACAAAAGTGCGATGCTGACCAGCAAATTGCGCAAACGGATGTAACGGCTTCACGACACCCGCACCTTGCGTCCAGCGACTCCCTGCGCCCCCTGCCAACGTTACCACTGCAACTTCGCCAGAGCGCAGTGCGTGTTCACCGAGTCGGATGGCCTCGTGTCCGATTGATCCGATCGCCCCAACGACATCTGTCGGCAACACATCGCGTATCGTCGCACTCACCGGTAGGCGATTCTGCAATAAGCCGATGCGACCGGCCTGCATATCACCACGTATTTGTTCGTGCAACTCACGATCAAACCCATTTGCCACGAGACCGTCACTCAGCGTCGTGCCGTGTGTCGATGCATTGCTCATGTGTGGCAGCATCTGATCAAACAACATGGGAACGACCCGCGCCAGTTCTGGACGCGTCAAACACGCAGCTCCGAAGCGATCGAGTTCGAGCCGCCGTGTCGGATTGATGTGCTTGGGGTCGGTACGTAACAGGCGTGGCATGTGGAGCGCATAGTAGCCTGTCGGGAGCAGGTGAGAATGTGTCGTGCATAGCGAGGACCATGTCCCGCGTTCGTTCACCGCAAAATCATAGACAACGGGCTTCATTGCGAACGGTAGGGCATCATGAAGCGCGTCACGTTCTGCGTCCATGATTTCTTGGAGTGCAACCTGTGCCTCTTCTTTGACCGTTGGATCAACGATAAACCCCATGCCGCCACCAGACATGCCCCCGAGCATCCAGAAGCCCCAAAACTTCTCGCCAAAGCGTGTCCGCACAGCGCGGATGAGTCCTTCGGTATACCGAGTGGTCGCCCACGGGATAATCGCCTGGATTGGTCCATAGAAGTTACGGGTCGTTATTGCGCCGAGTGCACGGATGTCACCTGCGGCAAGTGCAGCACGCACTTCTTCCATGTAGCGAATGGCATCTTGTCGTGCATCCCATTCTGCCGCCTCGCGGAGCAGATACTTCTCGGTAACCATTTCGAGGATCGGCCCGACATTTTGCGCCATCCCGCCATGTACGAGGACAAGGCTATTCTGCAGTTTTTGGCGCGTTGCTGTCGAGACAACCGTGGTGTCGAGGACGGTGTGCTGTGGGAGGAGCCTGCCGCGGCTCACGCCATACTCGGGGTCTTCGGGGCCTGCCTCGACACCTTGGATGAACTTAATCCCTGGCCAGATTCCACCGGAGTCTTGCCAGCCACCCCCTGAACCAGCCAGCCATTCACCCAAAATTGCACGGGCAGCAACCAAGCGACGCTCTTCTTCGACCAGACCGTCGGTGAGCGAAACGGTTTGTCCGGTGGCACGCATACACACACTAATCAATGCGGCCAATAAATTGGTCGATACTGCGAGTCGCGAGCCTTTGGGGATGTCGTTGACCGACGAAATGAGTTCGAGCCCGTTGCCCGCACCGACGAGTTTCGCAAGCAAATCCGCGAGTGATGTATTGGAATGCTCCATCCCCGGTGGGATGATC
>CANHPK010000235.1 GCA_947462525.1 Roseiflexaceae bacterium
CATGACCATGCACGCAGATCACTTCGTCTATGTCCATGCACGCAGATCACTTCGTCTATGTCCATGCACGCAGATCACTTCGTCTATGTCCATGCACGCAGATCACTTCGTCTATGTCCATGCACGCAGGTGCATGGTTATGGAGTTGGCGTCGCGCTCTTGGTCGGGGTGCGTGATGCGTTGACACCGTTGCTCTGGTCACCCAGCACAATGATACGGCCGTTGCGTAACCCAAGGATCGTATTGGAGTACCCAGCGTTGGCATTGAAGATATCGGTGTACTCAGCAGGGATGAACAGTTGATTGTACTCGTTGCTGCCCCAGCCGAACACCGTACCGTCTTTGCGCACTGCCAAGGTGAACTGGTTGCCGGCGCTGACCTGCTTCATATCTTTGGCATTGGCAGGGACGGTCGACTGGCCTTTGGCGTTGCCGCCCCATGCCAGCACCGTTGCATCGTCGAGCAACGCAACCGAGTGATCGAGACCACCGGCGACTTGGACCACCTTTTTGGCAGGCTTGCTGGCAATCGCTGCGGGGACTTTGGTCTGGCCATTCTCGTTGGCACCCCAGGCAGCGACTGTGCCGTCACGCTTGACGACCAGCGAGTGTGCGGTACCGGCGGCAATAGAGACGACATCCTTTAGGCCTTTGGGTGGGGATGCCTGCTTGAACCCATTGTCACCCCAGGCATAGACCAAACCAGTCTTCGACAGCGCCAGACCGTGTGATCCGCCAGCCGCAATCGACACGATGTCTTTGTTGACCGTGGCAGGGAAGGTGATTTGCTTCAGGGTATTTGCACCCCAGCCATAGACCTTACCACCCTTGAGTGCCAGGGCGAAGTTGGTGCCGACCGCGATATCGTCGATGCCGGAACCGCAGCATGGTGGGATATTGGTTTGGAACTCACGGTTCATTCCCCAGGTGACCAAGGTCTTGTTCTGGAGCAGACCGAGCACAAACGACGCTCCGACGGCACCCTTCTTCATGAGGAATGGGATGGGTGACGGCGTCAGCGTCGGTGTGAAGGTTGGGGTGTTGGTTGGCGTGTTTGTGAATGTCGGGCTACTGTAGACCGTTGGCGTTGCGGTGCTCACTGGTGCGGGGGTTTTTGTCGGTGGTACCTCTGTTGCCGTCGGGCGACTCCCAGCAATATCACCCAAACTAACGGGGATTTTTTTCGTAATACCACCGATGACCAAGGTCAACAATTCACTCGCTTCGGTTTCGCCACTCAGCGTAATCGTACATGTGCCGCCCGCAGGGATGGTAGCTTTACAGGTGGTTGCCTTGGTGAACGCCGTTCCTGTCAATGTAATCGAAGTAACGGCCATCGCGCTCCGTGAGGTGTTTTTGAGGGTGATTACCTGATCCTCGCCGGGGCGGGTGAATTCGACTGCAGTCCGTGAGATGGTCAATGCATAGCAGCTACCTGCGCCACCCAACAATCCAGCATAGGTACTGAGGTAGATGTGGCCGGCTTTTTCGTACAGGTACATCACGTCACCATTGGTGTAGTTGATGGATGCACTCGAACGATCTGCTCCTGCCTCGACTAACTCGGCTGCGCTGAAGGTCGATCCGGAGTCAGTGCTGTACTGCAAGTACAAATTACTACCGGTTTTGTTGCCGCTGATGACGTTGCCGCAGCTGTCCGCTGCCAAAGAACGGGTGGTACCGCCATCGCTGACTGCTACCGTTTTCGTTTCAACGGTTTCATCGGCGAGATTAATCCGTTCGAGATTTGTACTGCTGCCAGCCATATAGAAGTATTTGTTGGTTCCGTTATTCGTCAACGCACCCACTGAGTAAGTTACACTCTTTGTCGTGAGTTTTTCTGAACTCCACGTCATGCCGCGATCCGTACTGACATACCACTTCACAGTCGGATTATCCAGAAATGCGTAGATTGCATGTGTCAGCGGATCGATATGAATGTCTGAAAAGACTTGACTCGATGCACTCAATGCTTTTTCGGTCCATGTTGCACCAGCGTCTGAGCTCACGTAGACTTTTGTGCCATCTTGCCGAACTCCATAGAGGTAATCGCCATCTACTGCCATATGAATCGTCTGTGTGCCAAACATTCCAGCAGGCACGCCCGTTGCAATCTGTACGGGTGTGCTCCATGTATTTCCAGCGTTTGTGCTTTTGCTGATATAGACGGTGCCATCGCTGGTATTCCAATTCACATAGAGCGTTCCATCGGCTGAGATGCTAATCTCGCCTTGGATTGCGGTCGTCGTCACACGCTTCGGTGCAGAGAATGTCGCTCCACGATTCGTGCTCTTGGCAACCCAGATACCACTCGGATTCCAGAATGAAGCAAAAATAACACCGGTCGAACTCACGACCAACTTCCGTGTCTGATTCGATGTCGCGATCGTGCTGCCCGTACATGCACTCCCGCCACAACTGATGTCGACCTGTACGCTGTCATTCAGTGCGGTCAATGCGCGGGATTCGGCTTGTACTGCTGGCAGTAGTCCAATCTGCGGCATTACAGCCACAACGAGCAACATAACGATAGTCAGTATCACCGCAATGTTTTTCCGAGTCATACCTTCACCTTTGTTTCTATGCATACAATATAGAATTATACACATTTGCATCAATTTTTCTAGTGCGCATTGTGAGAAGTTATTATAATTTTTATATTTTATATTTATTTAATTTAATTATCCTAAGTTCATGCACACCGAGACTCGGCAACGCACGCTCCTGTGGTCCGGGGTGACTGTCGATTTATGTTCTTTGCAGCAGCTTCATCCGCATCGAATGAGTGCGATGTAACATGCCGCCGACGTGTTTCGCATCGATTCAGCCGCTCACGATGAGCAGTACACGGAGACTGTTGTTTGTACTGTCAACGCAAGCAGCGACATTGACTTCCGCAGTGATTTAGCCGTAGGTGGGGTGTTGTGGCCAGCCTGCGGGCGAATCTTCGAAATCGAGTTGGCGGCCGTACGGTGTTCGATCCAGGAACGACTGCGCGCTGGCTAGCCCTTCGACGCCTCGTTGGAGCGCTGTATACGTATGGTAGACGGCGTCGCCGAGACGGAAAAAGACGCTCACTCCTTGCCCTTCGCCACGCTCGTCCGACATCTGCATGTCGTAATTGAAGTCGCTTTCGTACGAAGAATAAAACGGAAACCGAATACCACTCAACTGACGATGTGCCTCAAGCTTCGCATACGGTGCACGTGCAACGATGACAAAACGCGTATCGCGCTGCTCCAAATACGACAAATCGGGAAGACTGTTCATGAATCCGGTACACACCGGGCAACCAACATCGTTTTGGGGACCATACATGAAGTGATACATGATCAACTGCCGTTGGCCCGCAAACATCTGCGCGAAGGTGACATCGCCCTCGGCACCGGCAAACCGATATGGCTTGTCCATGTGCACCATCGGCAGTCGTCGGCGTTGCGCTGCGACCCGATCGTACGTCTTGGTAAGGGCTTTTTCTTCAACCAACAGCGCAGCCCGGGCCGACTCCCAGGCGTCGCGCGACACAATCGGTGGGTGGGGGATCTGCTCTTGCATATATACTCCTTGTGGGACATATCAATTCCACGATTATAGATCATGCTTAGTGGGATTTACGGTGTCGATTACTTGAGCGGGCGAAGTCATCTTGCATTGTGTAAGCGGGCGAAGTGTACCTCGCCCCTGTTGCGCCTCTAGCCCACACATCCCGTAAGGCCGCGGCATGCTGCGGCCTGCAGATAATCTTTGAGCGGGGTTTATCGCAATAAACCCCGCCCCAATCTAATCTTCCCCGCTCCAATGCACGCAGATTGCTTCGTCTATGACCATGCACGTAGGTGCATGGTCAAGGTGTCGGTGTCGCAGTCTTGGTCGGTGTGCGCGACACGCCGACGTCGTTGGACATATCACCGAGCACCAGGATACCGCCGTTGCGCAACCCGATAATCGAATTCGCGTACCCTGCGTTTACTGAGAAGAATCCAGTAAACCCAGTAGGGATGGTA
>CANHPK010000236.1 GCA_947462525.1 Roseiflexaceae bacterium
CCAGACTGCCAGCGCTGGGTGCGGTGCGTAGCGGTACACGATAAGCTCGACGCCGCGGACAACCGGAGGATGGTGAAACGCGCGGTGCGCAGGCAGGATGAGTCGTACCGTGCACCCATGTGCAACGACCCCCGCAGCGATCTCTGCGATGAACGGAGCTGTGGCATCCCCGTCGTATTTCGGATAAGAAGTCGCTATCATCAAGACTCGCACATCGTACCTCACCGTATGCTTGGAACTCCGCGGTAATCGTCGGGGAATGCGTAGAGCTCACTGACCATTGTGAACGTTCTCCCATTATCATTGACCGGATACGCAGGAGTTCGATAGACGAGTCGAAATGGTGTTCCTGTGTCGTCAATCATATCCGCCAAGATTGCGCGCGTCGCCGCATTTGGACGTTGGAGCGAATCCAATGCGAGGTAACGGGCATTGTAGTGTTTGGCTATCCGCAGAATCTGCGTGGCGGATGCATCGGCTGGAATCATGACAGCGCCACGATCGCTGTACCACTGCAGTTGCCACGGGACACGAGTCATGACCACCGCATCAAGCGGCAGCTCGCGCTGCATATACGCATACATATCTTTGTCTGCAACGACGCGGGCTGCATCAAGTGGTTGGGCACGTTGGATGCTCTGAACACTCGGGAGAATTACCATCAGCACCGCACCGAGCAAGAGCGTGACTTTCGTAACGTGCATGGTTTTGCCCTGAACCGAAGCCACACAATCGACTACCCAAACAATCCCACGAGCCGACAAGAGCGCAAGCCAGGGTAACACAAAGACCCAATACCGTGGTTCATTGGCATGCCAGTAGAGAATCATGAACACACTGTACGGCAGACACGCACTGACCAACAATCCCCAAAACCGTGGCCGTCGCCCCACGATGGGCAGTACCCACCCGATGGGCAACGCCCACAATGCAAGTGGACTGAGCAGTCCAGTTGCAGCAGCAGCAGCACCGAATTCGTTGATGGGCCAAGGAAAACCAACGAAACTCGGCAGCAGATAGTCCTGGATGACGTTCAATTGAATCATACATTTTTGTATGATGGCATCATAGCCCCACCGTAATAACCAGCTGCGATCGGGCAGGTCGCCCGGGCCAACTCCCCCGTCAGCCATATATATGCGATAAATGGCATCCCATTGTGTGTACTCTAGAATCCACGCATCGAACGACTCGGTGCTGTGCACCGCACTGCCAAACAACAGCAGATTACGGACAATGTATGGAGAGAGCACAAGTACTGCAATACCTGCCCACAGTGCAACATCCAACAGACGTCGCACCAGTTGTCTGCGGTTCAGTACGGGATACAGCACTGGCAATACCCAGGTGACCAATAACCACACGCCCATACCAAATGCCAGCATCGCTGCGGTTCCGGGCTTTTGAAGCAACATCAGTCCCGTCCAGATCCCGGTTGCCAAAATCTTTGTACGGGTACTCGCAAATCGCCCAGAAGGCCAATATGTCGCCCCGGTTTGTGGCAGCAACCAGACACCTTGCAACGCAGCTGTTGCGAACACGACAAATGCGATGTCGCTGGTGGCATAAATCAGTTGGCGATACATAAAGATATTTATCGTCACCAAAATGACACTCACCAATGCCACCCGCGCGCCCCAACGATATCGCGCATATCGATCGACTAACCAGATGAGCAATCCCCAAAAGACAATATTGGGGAACCGTGCAGCATGGTCGTGGATACCGAAAAAGAAATATGAAATCACTATCCACACGGGTTGCAGTATCGGCCATGTCTCTTGTGGGTGGGTCACCGTTGGGAACAACTGATAGAACTGTGTCACATAGTCGACGACCCAGCCACGGCCACGTATCAGGTTGCGTGCAACGACGGCATTATCTGCGTAATCTGCGTGCCCAATAAACGTTGCTTGGAACATCGCCCATGCAACCACACAACCCAACGCAACATATCCAAGCCAATACCACTGCCGCATCCAACGTCGCAGTACCAGCAAACGGCCTTGCTGCACATCCGTTTCTGCCCGTGACTCAATGAGCCAGACCAGGACGACTGCACCCAACCATATGCGCCACATCGCTGCGTTGCCAATGGTAGCGACAGTTATTGCGCTGATCGCAGACCAACGCACCAACGTCGTCACGGGTACGCGGCGGCGCATGCGCTGGATAATAACACGCAAAATAGGCATCCAGAGTTGCTGCAACACAACTATTGAGAGGATCAGACTGGCACAGACAACATATCCAACGACGGGCACAATCCATTGTCCCGCGCCGACACAGATTGCAATGCCTGTAACCAGACCGCCCAGACTCACCGCAATGTGCGCCATGCGTCCCCACCGTAGTCGTGACGCGAGTGACCAAAGTACAAGCAGGATCGAAGCGTAGAGCGCACAGACTGACCAATACGAATACTGCAATGGATGAGCGGCTGCAGGAGCAATCACCACTTCGGCGACACGAACACCTTTCTGACGAGGGTCTGTATATCGTTGTGTGTCGGTGAATACCGTGCTGCTGCGTATGGTTATGAGCGATGTCGCCGTATCATTGAGCTGTTCAACGCTGAAATCATAGTGTTTGAATGTGCTGGTAGGGATAAATGTGCCAATCACCCGGTCGTTCAATGACACGGTTACCGCTGGCTGGTCTACCTCGGGCCAGCCAGCGACTTGGAGCGACACCGTACTAACATGGGAAACGGGGAGCACGAGCTCTGACATTTCCTGTGTCCAGCGCGCGCGACCATTCGAGGAGCCAGGCGCTAGTTCATCAGCAAACCACTTCCCATCTGTTGCATTGCCCACGCCGGCTGTGCGCGACAACAACACACGGTCACCGACTGTTCCGATTGCGTATCGGATCGGGGATGTGCTCGACGAGGTTACCCACGCAACTGCACACACAGCTGCGATGGCACAAACGAACAAAAGCGCATCCAATTGGATGCGCTGTTTCAGTTCTTGCAACCACTGACGATCCTGGTGCGATCGATGTGCCGGTGATTCAGTCACGCCGCATCCTTCACTCGTACCACCTAGGGTAGTATTATACACGACTGCACCGGATTGCGATGCAATCCGGTGCAGTCAGATGCCTTATTTGGTTTCGGCCAAAGCGCGTCGAAGCACTTTACCCACCGCGGTTTTGGGCAATTCATCACGGAACTCAAAGCGGCGTGGCACCTTGAAATCCGCGAGATACTGCTTACAAAACACCTTGAGTGATTCGATATCCACAGGGGCACCGTCTTGGGTGACAATGAATGCGGTGACCGTATCATCGCCACGTGCTGCATTCGGAATACCAACGACTGCAGCTTCACGGATTTGCGGATGCATGTAGAGCACCTCTTCCACATCCCGTGGGAGCACCTTGAGGCCGCTCACAATGATCATGTCTTTGAGACGATCCACGATATAGAAGTAGCCGTCGCTGTCCGTGCGGGCAATGTCCCCGGTCCGCAACCAGCCGTCGGGGGTGATGGTCTGCGCCGTCTCTTCGGGTTTGTTCCAGTAGCCCTTCATGACTTGTGGTCCGGTCACCCAGAGTTCACCGGTTTCTTCAGAGCCAATCGGGATTGATTCACCCGTCTCGAGACTGACGATCTTGGCATCGGTATTGGGAAGCGGAATCCCAACCGAGCCTTTTTTGGAGATGCCCATCAATGGGTTTGCATGTGAAACAGGTGAAAGTTCGGTCATACCGAACCCTTCGATGAGCCGTCCACCAGTCAAATCATTGAACCGGGTCTGGATTTCGACTGGCATCGCTGCCGAGCCACTCAGACAGGCTTTGATCGAGCGCAGATCATATGTCTCGACTTTGGGGTGATTGACGATACCAATGTACATTGCCGGCACACCAGGATACACCGTCGATCGTTCCTTCTGCATTATGTTCATCACATTATCGATAGGTCGGGGATTGGGTACAATCTGCAGTTCTGCTGCAATCGAAATCCCGTACACCAACGCCACCACGAGCCCATAC
>CANHPK010000237.1 GCA_947462525.1 Roseiflexaceae bacterium
CTCTTTGCATCAGTCATTATTGCGATGACCTGTGGGGTTATTGGGAGCTACGTGGTATTGCGTCGACTTGCATTCATCGGTGATGCACTCGCACATACCGCGTTGCCAGGCGTTGTCGTCGCGTATTTGAACGGTTGGAATTTGTTTGGCGGCGCGTTAGCCGCTGGGGTCATGACCGCGCTTGGGATTGGTTGGATGGCGCGCAAAAGCACGCTCCGCGAGGATACCGCCATCGGCGTTATTTTTACAGCGATGTTTGCCCTCGGCATCGTCTTGATGAGCGGCACACAATCCTTTCGCGATCTCAGTCATATCTTGTTTGGCAACATCCTGGGTGTCGACCGCACCGATGTTTGGCTCATCAGCGCGGTCGCACTGGTGGTACTCGTCGTACTCGCATTGCTCCACAAAGAGTTCGAACTGGCCTCGTTTGATTCTCTACAGGCTGAGGTTATGGGCATTCACACCGACTACTTGCGGACGACCCTGTTGGTGTTGTTGGCATTTACCGTGGTATCTGGGATCCAAGTGGTAGGCGTCATACTTACCAGTGCATTACTGGTGACACCGGCAGCGACCGCATCGTTATTGACCCGCGACCTGCGGAGCATGATGATCTATGCCGCAGCGATCGGTGCGGGTTCTGCGGTACTCGGGCTGATACTGTCCTACCACTACGCGGTATCGACCGGGGCCACGATTGTGCTTATCTGTACGGGCTTTTTTGCGCTTGCGGTGGGGGTGCAACGGATCCGTCAGCATCGAGGCGAACGTCGGTAACTGTCGATGTAATCAGATCCAGTTCGTATTGGACGCGAATGCCCTCGATCTGCAATGCTGGTGGTGCGATGAGGTTGAAGTCGAGTGTTCTGCGCCACAGATCAGTTAATACGCGGCGCATTTCGCGCAGACTACTGGTCCGTTGCGACTCGTCGAGGGTCGGCATGCGTTCCTTCAACACCTGAGCGGCACTCACGAACGCGATTCGATCCGTCAACAGTTGTGTGCGTTCTTCGATAAATGGTGGCGCAAACCCGTTGCTTTTCAGCATCGTAAAGGCAACGCGGTCTGCAGGATTAACGTGTGTCATGTCGTCGAACGAGAGCTCGGGTTCACCTGCGGTATCTGGATTGTAGATCCCTTTTCGGCGTGCTTCGTCGAGGAGTTGATCGATCAGCAATCCTCGTTGTGTCATACGGACCTCGCAGTATTGTGTGGGTTCGTTATCAGAAAAATATCAGTGGTCTGTACACATACAGATGGTGAGTCATAAGCCACTCGTGTATAATAACGGTAATTATTTGAGTACGGAACACACAGTGCAGAAACCACCGCGTCGCCGTTCGTTGCGTCCCGCGAAGCTCATGCGCCGCCCTAGCAAAGCATTACTCCCCAATATGACCCCGGGACGGATGAGTTCTTCGCGCGCAGCCCGGCAGGCAAACAACTGGCGTACCTACATCATCGTGGTGATTGCCCTTGCCCTGGTGGGTATTGGGGGTACGGCTGCGGTAATTCTGCGTCGCACAGACCAAGCACTCGGTAACATCCAGACGATAGATCCGCGTGCAAACACGCCAAACCCTGAGAACCAGCAAACCGTCGACACCCCCGCGGATGCTACCCCGTTCGCCCCAGCAACCCTCAAACAACCATTTACGATATTGCTGGTAGGGGTCGACAAACGTGCGGAAGCGGTCACCGAAGGTGTTCGTTCCGACACCCTCATCCTGGTACGTATCAATCCCCAAGGGAACTGGGCAACGATGCTTTCGATTCCCCGTGATTCGGTCGTCCCACTCCCCAGCGGCGCATACGGCAAAGTCAACTCAGCCTTCTCCTATGGCTATTACAATGCCGAAAAGCTCTATGGTGCAGGTACCTCACAGGATGCCGGCGGCGGTGCAGCAGCAGCCGAAACCATGGAACGCTTCCTCAAGATCAATGTCGACTACATCGCACAAGTCGATTTCTATGGATTTGAACGCCTGGTCGATAGTGTTGGCGGTGTCATTGTCGATGTCAAACAAGCCTTGGTCGACCCCGAATACCCCACCGACAACCACGGCGTCGAACGGATATACATTGCGCCGGGCATCCAACTGTTGGATGGCAAGACGGCATTGGTGTTTGCACGGTCTCGGCATTCGACCAATGATTTCGACCGGAGCAAGCGACAACAGCAAGTCCTGAAAGCTGTGCTCAGTCAAGTGCGCTCGCGTGGGCTAGCTGCAAATGTCTCGCTGTTGCCAAACTGGATAAGTGTGCTGGAACAAAATGTACGGACCACGCTTCCGATGGGCGATTTGTCGACCATGACGGACCTGGCGGGGATTGCGAGTCGGCTTGATCCTGCACGGATTGCACAGTTTTCGATCAATCCGACCGATGTGCGTGTCGACAACGTCATCACGTCGGATATTTATTGGAACGAAACCGACATACAGCAACTCGTCAGAAAATGGCAAACAGGTTCTACCATCCCTGGAGTCGCAACCGTTCAAGTACTCAATGGTAGTGGCAAAACCGGTGTAGCCGGCAGTATATCGAACACGCTGTCGAGCCAAGGGTTTTCGGTGTTGAATGCTGGCGACAATGCCGGAACAGACACGACCATGCTCTATGATATCGGGGATCACCCGTCGGAACGAGAACAACTCGTCAATGCACTCGGGTTGAGCGCAAATCAAGTTGTGAGCAACGCAGGTCGTCCTGCAGGCGCAGCGAGTGATGCAAGCATGGTGCTTGTCGTGGGTGCGGATTTCGAACAACGTTGGACCGGAGAGAACCCATGACCGTTGCTGACCCGTACCGTACTGCGCTACACGCGCAATGGCATGCGAGCGCCGACCCTTCAATAATGGTATATGAGCGTCTTGTACTCTGGAAGGGTGCCCCCACCTTCCGCTATGGTGCTCGCCCCAAACAAGGTGCCGAGGGACTGCATCAGTCACTTTCGTCCCATTTTTCGATCTGCGCCTACCACAGCAACCCCCTGTACAACGTGTTTTGCACGGTCGGCGGGTCGTACAACGTCATCCCAAAAAGCATGGAATCCACCGGTGATCCACGCGGTATGCGCTTTGAATATCTGCTCCACGCAGCTGAAGAACACGCAGAACTCGCCTGCGAGTTGTTGTTGATGATTGCCGAACATCCGCATGTGCATCAACGGGAAATCGGACCGGGCTATGTCCTGCCCATCGGCGAGCCGCTTATTGCGGGTTCAGCACTCGAATTCTTGTATTTTACCTATCCGTTCCTCGACGACCCACATATCTACGAGGTGAATCCTGCCGGTGAGGTCGATCACCCAAAGGCATATATACAGACACTATGGGTCATCCCGATTACCCGTGCCGAACGTGATTTTATCCGACACCGCGGCGTCGAACAGTTCGAAGAATTCTTGCATGCCCGTCATCGCGAACGGTACGATGCTGATTTTCTACGCGCCAGCCTCTGCTAAAGGAGACCACATCTGATGGATGCGTATGCATCGATTGCATCACTCTATGCCATAGACTTCGCCGACGTCTTGGATGACGTCGATTTTTATCGGTCGCTGGCACGTCATTCAGCGGGACCCATCGTCGAATTCATGTGCGGTAGTGGTCGTGTGTGCGTGCCGTTGGCACGTGATGGGCACACCGTAACGGGTGTCGACATTTCGGCTGCAATGCTCAGTCATGTCCCCACACATGCCCAATACATAGAATCCCTCGCATTGACCACTGTTCAGGCAGATATGACAGAATGGCAACCCGACCAGAAATACGGGCTGGCCATTGTGGCGTTGAATTCGTTCATGCATCTCCAGACAACAGCCGAACACCTCGCTGCGCTCCAAGTCGCACATCGGGCGCTCCGCCCTGGTGGCACGCTGGTCATTGATTTGTTCAATCCCGACATGCGCCATCTGCCGGATTACAAAGGCGACCTGGTACTCGACAAACAATTCGAAATGCCCGATGGGCGGATGGTGCAAAAGTTTGTTGCCC
>CANHPK010000238.1 GCA_947462525.1 Roseiflexaceae bacterium
AAAGAGGCGTATAATCCCCCAACGAGTCAACTCTGACGCTCTGGAATCGCAGGTTTGTGATGGACCGCTCTAGACAATGGGTGACGATGCTTCGCCAGGAATTCGCTGGATACAATCGCCAGCGTTTTGGGCACGACCTGATAGCAGGGCTGACAGTGGCGGCGGTTTGTCTCCCCTTGGCACTGGCGTACGGCATCGCCGGAGGAATGACCGCTGCTGCAGGGCTGGTAACGGCAATCATTGCCGGAGTCATTACGGGAGTGCTCGGAGGTTCGTCGTTTCAAATCAGCGGACCAACCGGGGCAATGTCAGCCGTGTTGCTTGTTGTTTTGCACCGCAACGGTATCGTGGGTGTCTATGGTGCCACCGTGTTGGGAGGAATATTCTTGATTGTGATGGGCGTGTTGCGTTTTGGGCGATACGTCGTATTCATACCGTCTCCCGTCATTACGGGGTTCACCTGTGGAATCGCCCTGATTATCGGAATCAGCCAAATCGACCCCATGTTGGGGGTACACACACCATTGGCCGAGACGGGCATCGCCAAAATCAGTGGGTACTTTATGGAACCATTGACAATCAACCCGAGCGCCTTGGTCTTGACCATTGCGACGGTGGTGATTTTGCTATTGAGCAATAGGTATCTGCCGCAGATTCCAGACGCACTGGTTGCGATGGCACTCATAACAGGCACGAGCTGGCTCTTTATGTTGCCAGTAGAGACCATCGGCGCATTACCGCACACGATTTTGTTGAGCGATCATCTATCTTTGGATGCATTTCCATGGTCAGCATGGCGTGATGTAGGCAGTGCGGGGTTTACCATTGCTGCGCTCGCCGCTATCGAGAGCCTGATGACCGGGACCGCAGGCGCGGCTATGAGTGGCAAACCCTTTGATGCAGACCAAGAATTGATTGCTCAAGGAGCAGCCAATCTCCTCGTTCCTTGGTTTGGCGGGGTACCATCGAGTGCAGCGATTTCACGCACGGCGGTCGCAATCCGCAATGGCGCCCAGACACGCCTGACCAGCATTATCCACGGATTGATCTTGGTCAGTTGTGTCTTTGTGCTCGGTCCGGTCATTGCAGCGGTGCCTATGGCGAGTCTTGCCGGAGTGTTACTGTGGACTGCGTGGAATATGTGCGATTGGCACACCCTGCGTCGGTTCTGGCATGCCAGACTGACGCATCCCTGGGTGGTGGTCTTGATCACACTTGGGGGGATGTTGGTACTTGATGTGTCGCAGGCAATTCTGATTGGCATCGCTGTATCAGCGCTTGTGCACATTCGGCATGCCGCAGAGGCTGCAAGCGTGACCATTGGCCCCGTCGATGCTGGACGCATGCCTTCCGCAGGCCTTGCAGGCTCCTGCCCTGGGGTCCGTGTGGCATATATCAATGGAGCGTTGTTTTTTGGGAATGCAGTAACCGTCCAACAGCAATTACACCAAGCCGATGGCTGTCACACGCTCGTCATGAGCATGCGCGGGGTGCCGTCAATCGATATGCAAGCAGCGGATGTATTGCACGCCGCCATACGGCGTATCGTGGACAACGATGGCATCGTTTATGTCGCTGGTGTCCAGCCCGCCGTGCGCACCGTCATGGACAAAGTGGGTATCAGCGCCGATATCGGCGAGACCCAATACTGCTGGGATGTTGCAAGCGCACTGCAGCGGATCCACGATGAAATTGGCGCACACGGGTGTCTGCGCTGTGCAGAACGTGCATCTGCGCTATCTCGTAACGGAGGCTAGCGCAGCCGGTACAGGTACTCGCCAGCCCGGGGGATAACCAACGTCTGCGGATCGTGTGTGTTGGCAAGCGCTGCTGGATCGATGGTGCGGTAATCAGCGTAGCCGAGGTTGATTGCTGCGCAGTCTGCGGCAGAGATTCCCGTCGCCAAAGTGACCCTGATGCGTGGTCGTTCGACGCCGTCGTGGTACGTCCCTACCCCGCGCAGGTGGGTCGAATGGGCAATGACGCCCTTGGGCAGATGGGAAAACCGGTCCCATTGCGCCAAGAAATAATCGCGCACATGATAGCCAATCGCGCGAATTGTTGCCCCGTGGACAACGCTGATTTCGTGCAAATGCGGCGCATAAATCACCACCTCACCGCCATCTGCGACCACTGGTTCGCTTTTGTACATCCCCTTCGAGCCGACCCATAGCTCGTCATACATGGTCGGCAAGACGGCTATCACACGCTGGACGGGAGCGGATAACCAGCGCACATGTACCTCTGCCGAGCATGCAGCCGCTTGCTCCCACGCTGCCTCGGGCGTGTCCACAAACGTGCCCCAGACCCCGTCGGTGGTGACCACACTGCAAATGGCGTAGCGCGGGGTCGGGATGAGCGCAGCAGCAGCGTCGATCACAGCGCGCACTGCAGTATTGGCGGTCCCAATAATGGCATACGACGTCAACAGTGCTCCCAACCAGTGGGTAGCGTTGATGACATCGGGTCCACTGATACCGGGGAATAGGTATTTGTTCCCGCCCGAAAAGCCGACCACCTCGTGGGGAAAGACGGGACCACAAATCAAAATGTGATCGTGGGTCAACACCGCGCGGTTCACCCGTACCGGGACGTCTTCGCTGGTCATCCCGTTGCTGAGCGCATGCATCTGGGCTGCCGAGATCGTCCCGACGAGCACAAGCGCACTGGGGTCTTGCCAGGCATGATTGACAACACGGATGTCGGGCTCGTCGCGGTGGAGCGCATGCACATCCACGCCAAGCAATGACGACAACGCGGCGTCGTCCATCGCAGGGTGTGTGCCCAACGCCACCATCCATGTTTGTGCCGCAGCCCCTGCGTCCCGGAGTGCCGCGCGCACCATAGCAAAATACCGAGGCATGGGCATGGTGCGGGTAGCATCAGGGATGAGGACGAGCACCCGTTGACCACGCCAATTGCGCTGCGCTAACCCGGTCTGGATGATGTCAGAAAGCGTGCGATCATCGAGCTGTTGCATGTGAGTCCTCGTCTGCGTCTTAGACGCCACTGTATGCACTGAAACCACCATCGACCGTGATAATCTGCCCGGTGACAAATGCCGCGGCGGGCGAGAGCAACCAGAGGAATGCGCCGACCAAGTCTTCGGGTGTGCCGAAGCGCCCCATCGGTGTATGGCTGAGTATCTGCCGACCACGTTCAGTCAACGTCGTTTGGTCGGCCTCGAGCAACAGGAATCGGTTTTGTTCGGTCAAAAAGAACCCCGGTGCCAACGCATTGACCCGGATCTCGGGGGCATACTCGCGCGCCAGATGCGTCGCCAACCAGCGAGTATATGCATCGAGTCCTGCCTTGGCGACCGAGTACGACACCACACGGGTCAACGGACGTGTCGTACTAATCGACGAAATATTGAGAACACAGCCACTCCCTCGGGCTGCGAAATGCGGCACGACTGCTTGCGAGAGTTGGATCGCACTAAAGACGTTGACATCCATCACCTCGTGCATCGCAGCCAACGGAATATCTGCGAACGCCTGGGACCCGGTGGTTGCGTTCGGTCGATTGCCGCCGGCGCCGTTGACGAGGTGCGTGATGGGACCACCAGTCAACGCCGCGGCGACCGCGTGTGTCAGCGAATCTGGCTGAGCCAAGTCCGCTGCAAGGCATGTCAGGCGCTCGCGGCCTGGGTCTGTCACAAAATGCTGCATCGTTTGGGCTGGCGTCCGGCTCAAGATGACGACCTGCGCGCCATGCGCCAGCAACGCGCGTACCAAGGTGCGCCCGAGGACCCCGCTGCCACCGCTCATCAACACCCGTGATGTGCCGAAGTCAAACATGTGTTGCATGGTGGTCATCTGCGTCTCCGTCAGAATGGTCGAATGTTCACCCGCGTGCTGCACCGCGCGCCCGTTTGGTCGGACGAACCGGTGGATCGTCCTGTTCGACGGGGATTTGTGGTTCTTCGCCTGCAGTCGCTTGTGGGTCAATCATACCATCTGCGCTGGTGGGGGTTTTGCTCCGTGCCTGGGGGGCAA
>CANHPK010000239.1 GCA_947462525.1 Roseiflexaceae bacterium
TGAACGAGCACGGCACCCTCACGCCCGCAGAAATGCGGGCGAATTACATGCGTGGGGTTATCAACGGCGCAGTCTTTACGCTGGGAGAGGCTGTCAGCAACCCGGGGCTGGTCTTATCGCTGTTGGTCCGTCAACTCGGGGGTTCGCTCACGCTCGTCAGCCTTATACCTGTCATTCAGAGCACCGGCTATCTCCTTCCTCAATTGTTGGTGGGCGGGTATGTCCAATCACTCCCGTACAAATTACCGATTTATCGCACATTTGCCGCACTCCGCATCGTGGCCCAATTGGCAGTGGTGTGCGCGTGCTTCTTTGCGTCCGAGATTGCACCAAGCTATGCCCTCGCTGCGATTTTGGTGTGTTACGCGTTGTTCAATTTCGGCGGCGGCGTCACAACGTTGAGTTTTCAAGATATCGTCGCCAAAATCGTCCCGCCGACGCAACGGGGCAGGTTCTTCGGTACCCGACAACTCTACGGCGGGCTCCTTGCGTTTGCAATCGCGGGGCCATTTGTGCGCTGGATGTTGAGTGACGACAGCCCGCTGGCGTTTCCGCATAATTTTGCATTGATTAGTCTCGTCAGTTTGGTGTGCTATGCCACTGGCATGCTGTTTTTTGCCCGTGTGCGTGAGCCCGCAGCCCAACTCTTGGTGCCGCGGCAGGGCATTGGTGCTGCGCTTCGTGCTGCACCCGCTATCTTGCGTGGGAACGAACGATATCGCACCTTCATCATCGTGCGATTATGTCTCCTGATTGGGAGACTCGCCGAACCATTTGCCATTATTTATGTAACCGAACAGCTCCATCTCGGTAAAAGTATTGCAGGATTGTTGATTGCCGTATCGGCCGTTGCTGCTGCATCTTCCAACCTTGTATGGGGGAGGCTCGGTGACAGCCGCGGGATGGTGTGGCTACTGCGCTTCACCGGTACATTAGCTATTTTTCCACCGTTGATGCTCTTTGCGGCGCCGTGGATAGCACCAATTGGGGTATATGTGTTGATCGGCTGGCTCCTGATCGCGAGTTTGATCGGCGGTATCTCGGTAGACGGTGTGGGGATCGCAAGTATGACATTTCTGCTCGAAGTATCACCACCCGAACAACGCCCACTGTACATGGGACTCGCCAACACACTGCTCGGGATTGGTGCGGTCATCCCTGTTGCTGGTGGTATCCTGGTAAGCACAGCGGGCTACCCGGTCACCTTTATCGTCGCTGCCTTGTGGAGTGTGCTTGCTATTGGAATCTCGGGGAGTTTGCGTCCACCTCCACATCCAACGGTCGTACCATGATCCTACTCAACCATGAGGGAGTTCGATGATTATTGCATTCATAGTCGGCGTGCTGCTCCTTATTGCACCGTATCTCTTGATTACGTCCCGCGAAAAACATGACCCCGCGTCGCTCCTCAGCAACGATATGCGTCATGTGATGTGGAACGGTGTCGCGATTGCAGTGCGTGAACGTGGCAACGGACCAGTCATTGTGCTCATCCACGGGTTCGGGAGCTGGCTTGACAGTTGGCAGCGGCTCCACCAATCACTGGTAGGCGCAGGGTTCCGTGTTATTGCCATCGACATGGTTGGTGCAGGCGCGTCGACGCGTTCGCTGAATCCCGCCCACTACACTACCGCGTCGCAGGCGCGAATGGTGCTTGATGTGTTGGAATCAATGGGAGTCGGTCGGCTCAGCCTCATTGGGCATTCGTACGGTGGTCGAGTGGCCTTGCAGATGGCGGTATTTGCACCAGAGCGCATCATCGATATCGTAGCGCTGGCCCCCGAAGTGCGTGCATTGACTCGCCCTCCCATATCAAAAATTCTCACCATCCCTGTGCTAGGGTATGCGCTGGCTTTTTGGTCGACCGCACCACGCCTGATGCGGCTCGGCCTGGCGTCTGTATCGGTGCGCAAAGACTGGCTGACGCCCGAACGCGTCGCATCGTATGCAGCCCCCGTACACGTTCGGAGCCATCTCGTGGCACAAATCACCCAGGCGAGCGCCCCCAAAGACGGTGACATGCCGGTCCCCTTGCATTATCGACACATCACGGTTCCGGTGCAGCTGATTTGGGGCCAAAACGACGCGGTGTTTCCGCCCACCGACGGGCTTGCGTTGGTGGACGAGATGCAGAATTGTTCGATTGCGATCATACCCAACTGTGGACACATCCCGCACGAAGAAGCATTCAGCGAGACCTGGGCACTGCTGTTGCAGACGTTCCCCGCACGGACCGTTATGCTCCAGACGTATCGCTGACCAAACCAGCACCGACCACACTCACCACCACGAATCCGGCATCGTGGCTGACGCTGACATCGATGCTGTCGATGCCAAGCAGACGAGCCCGATCGCGTGCTTCAGCGTGCAATACAATCAGCGGTTTGCGCAGCTCATCGTGGGCAACCTCGATGGTCGTCCAGCCAACCGCGTGTACACCGCTGCCTAATCCACGCAAGCCCACGCCGAGCATTTTTGCGGTGGCTTCTTTTGCGGCCCATCGGGTGGCATATGCTGCTATTCGATCGGCGCTTGCGTCTTGCTCGCGCTGGGTAAAGATACGCCGCACAAACCGCATCCCGTGGCGTATGTACACGGCTGCAAAGCGGTCTACGTGGAGCAAATCAATCCCCGTGTGCAAAACGAGTCGCATTATTGGCGTCCCGTCAGCGACAAATCGGTGATCTCGGCGAGGTAGTTCAACCCCTCCGCCTCGATACGCAGCACTTGGATGTAACGCGCTAGCTTCAAGTATTCGTCTTCGCGCAAGTCAATATCGAGCTTGTACCATTGGTACAGTGGGAGTGCGCGATACAGGGTCTGACCTGATTCTTGCTGGCCTATTTCTGACCCGGTGGTCGGGTAGAGACAAATCGTCCGCTCTTGTTGCTGATCATCTGGACTAATGAACTTGTAGACGAGTTGGAATTTGACCGGGCAGGAGGCACCGTCGTTGCTCGGCGTGGCACGTTGTTGGGCAAGCAAACGGACCCAAGCGGTCAGGCGCAGTGAGGTGAACTCAGAGACGTCCGCATCCATGTACTGCGCAACGCCGACCGCATAATCATGTGTCTGCTGGCCCGTACGGGTAATACGTAGTACCTGGAGTTGCTTGTCTGTTTTGCAATAATCGGGTGTCTTTGGATTACACCCCAGCACGACTGCAACCGTCCCATTGCGCTCTGATGCAGACATGGTCGGTGATCCGAGCCGTGCATACGACTCCCATTCAGAAGGGGCATCTGGCGCATCCTTGCGTGCCTTGATCCCACTCCACTCGGGATCGCGGACAATCTGCCACGTCGCAGGTTGCGGATCTGGGATGCCCTCTGTGCCGTTCATCATGACCATCTGCCGAGCAGCAAGACTGACATTCTGCTCTGCATGCGTGACCGTCGCACTCCCCGTACGGACCGCTACTTCGATACGGGGGGAACGATTCTCTTGCACAGAAGCATTGGGTGCAGGTATCACACGGATACTGTAGCTGCCACCGGGCGTCATCCAGACTTTGTAGCCATCAGGCAAGGTCACACTGTATTCGACTACCGTATACGGTTGGAATTCAGCGAGGTCATATCTGGCATATCCCGCGTTCTGGGTCAAGTTGACCACTTGCTTTTGTGTCGTCCAGCGCGAGACCTGGTAGGTCGAGTAGACAATGTCGGTGCCAGAATCCTGGGCCCACAACTGTATGTGTGTAGCATCTGGCAACACCATTGATGCGACAGGGCCGTAGCCTGCTGCGGGGAGCGTTTTGATGCGATAGCCGGGTTTCAATGGCAGACAAATATCGATCTCGCCCGCACACGGATCAAGCGGATCCGGTAAGCGTTCGAGTGTGCGACTACTCATACTGCGGGGTTCTTGGTACAGAACGCCGGTAGCTACGTGGCTCCGGAGTTGCGCACCATCCAGCGTACGCATGGCGGCATTGTAGTTCGCCCAGGCAACCCGACCAAGCAATCCCATCACGATAAGCGAAGCCACAAA
>CANHPK010000240.1 GCA_947462525.1 Roseiflexaceae bacterium
TCGGCACTGCCGACAACGACCATTTCGCGGATGCGGTCGATGTACTCAAACAGCTTCGACTCATCGACAACGACTAACTTGGTCATGGGGATGTGTTGTGACGCAGTGATGAAGTCCTCGAGCTCATAGAGTAAATCGTCTGCATTCATTTGGGTTATCCTCCGTGACGGCGGTCTGCATAGACCCGCTGTAGTGCGGTGGCGACATGTGCCGGTACCAACCACGAAACGTCTGCTCCGAGCGATGCGAGTTCTCGCACACGCGTTGAACTGTAATACGTATATTCGTGACTTGCCATAAAGTATACCAAGTCTATGTCGGGGGCGAGGCGTTGGTTCACCTGCGCCATTTGGAACTCCGATTCGAAATCGTTTGCAGCGCGCAATCCACGTACGACGACTTTTGCGCCGACGGTACGCGCATATTCGACGGTCAACGAACTGTACGTCTCGACTTTGATCCGCGGCATGTGGGCAGTAGCCTTGCGCAAAAACGCCACCCGGTCTGCGGTCGGGAACAAGAGCCGCTTGTCAGGCCTGTCGAACACGGCCATGATAATCGTGTCGAAGATATGTGATGCGCGTTCAGCAATATCCAAATGACCATTCGTGACCGGATCAAAACTCCCCGGGTACACTGCAATACTCACGCATCTGCTCCTTCGCGGGGACGCTCATACAGCGTCACGCATGATCCCCCAAAACGACGAAATTCGATGCGCTGGAGTGGGCCACAGGTCTCGTTGAATGCAACATGGACCTCATGGCCAATGATGAAAATACCACCAGGAATCAACAAATCAGCCTGCGCAACCAGAGCTTGGGTGTCGTGTATTGCAGGGTCAGCGTACGGAGGGTCCATCATGATGAGCGCGTACTGTGCGCTGCCACGATGCTGTGTGACGAACCGACTGACCGGTTGTTGGTAAATCTTTGCCTTGGCTGCCAACTTGGTATGTGCCAGATTGTCGCGGATGACGTCGCAGACGGCTGATTTCTGCTCGACAAAATCACACCAGGTTGCCCCGCGGGACAACGCTTCGATACCGATTGACCCCGTGCCCGCATACAAATCGAGCATTTTGCCGTATATGGCGCCATACCCGTTCAGTACCGAAAAAAGCGATTCTTTGACACTATCGAGCATCGGCCGGGTGCCATCCCCTTTGGGCCCCTTCAGATGATGCCCTTTGGCACTACCGGTGATTACACGCATCGTTCACCGCCCATACTGTAAGCGCCGAATCAACATGTCGGGCAGGCGGTGTTCTTGCATTTGGCGTTGGGTCAGGGCGATATCGTACTTGACACGACCGAATTCGATGTGTTGATTGTCGGTATCGAGAATTGCATACGCAGCACGTGCATCACCGTCACGTGGTTGTCCGACACTCCCTGGATTGATGAAGTAGCGTTCGTTTGGGTTGATGGCTAACGGCTCACCACGGGTCGGGACGAGTGGCCCTTCGACGGTCTGCATATTCGTTTGACGCAAAAAAATCTGGACGTGCGAGTGCCCGATAAAGCAGATCTGCTGGGGGATTGCTTGCCAGTTGTCGTATGCCTGTTGCGGTGCCAGCAGGTACTCCCAGACGGGATCGAGTGGGCTCCCATGGACGATGTAGTGGTTTATGGGGTCAATCGGAATAGCAATCGGGAGCGTGTCGAGGTACGTCAAATAGCGTTGCTCGAGCTGCTTGCCGTTCCAGATGTTTGCAGTGCGGGCGTCTTGATTGAACTCGTTGATATCGACCTTGCGGCTTCCGATGCATGCCAAATCATGATTGCCAGCAATCCAATGGGTGCTGATCTGTTGCATGGTCGCCATGCACTCGTTGGGGCGCGGACCGTACCCTATCGTGTCACCCAAATTCCAGACCGCGTCAAATGCGCCGGCGGCTTCTTGGAGCACAGCATCGAGCGCAACGATGTTGGAATGTATATCTGAAATGACGAGTACCCGCATAATTACGCTTCAATTCATTCGGCTATTGCGAAAAAGTTGTACTATAGAGTATAGTACGTACAACTGTGCTGCTATCACTGACAGGAGCTCCGTATGTCGGAAGTTGCCACGCACTGTCCATACATTGGTCTCAAACAGAACCGCGCAATACGGTTCTCAACATCCACTGCAGAACATCGATGTTATATCAGTGGCGATGCGATGGACATACCGGTCGATCAGGCAAGCTATTGCCTTACACAGTTTCACACACAATGTCCATTATACATGGGAAGTGTGGCATCGCACAACCGCGCGCCAGCGAATACCGGTGCGCCGCGTAAGGCCACCTCGCGCGACCGTGATTCGGTCGTTGCAATGCCGTCGGCAGACGCATACGAAGCGTCGCCGGATGTCTACGAAGAAGACTGGGCGAGTGCGCAGCGGGCAGCCCGTCGTGCTGCTGCATCACTCCCACGGCGATCCGGTGGGATCCCCACATCTGTATACGGCTTGGTCATCGGGCTGCTTGTCGTGGGTGCAGTCGTGTATTTCTATGCGGGGACGCTCCTCGGCCCGTCTACCCCATCAGATGCCGCTGCCGTCAACCCCACACAGGCTGCATTCGAACCACTACCAACGGTCGCACCGACCGACGCAGCAGTGCTCCCTCCAATGAGTGACACCCCCGTACCGACACCGCCCCCTCCTGCAACTGCAACGAGCGCTGCTGCGGTCATCCCGCCGGTTGCCAGCCCGACGACTCCTGCCCAGCCGACCGCCGCGCCAGCCCAACCCAATCCGACTGCTCCTGCTGCCACGACGGTAGCCGCAACTCCCGAAGCCAAGGACATGGTTGTCAGGCTTGTCTATGGCGACGCGTCAGGTCAGCTCCTCGTGCCGGTGCTCCGCACCGTTTCGGTCCCAGGCAAAAAGGTCGCGACATCTGCATTGGCAGCATTATTCACCGATCCGCGCAATGGTCTGAGCCGCATTCTGCTGCCCGATACACAGATTTTGTCGGTCGCCATTGTCGATGGGACTGCAGTCATTGACTTCAACAAACGTCCGACCGGTCCCGGGGATGTGCGCGGTTTTGCAGCGATCGCGTTGACGATGTATCAATTTGATTCCATCAACAAAATCAAGTTCCTCATCAATGGTGTCGACATGCCGACCGAAAACGGCATCCCGTATGTCAAATCCAGCCTTGTCAACGTGTGGAATCCGGCAAACTTGTCACTTGCAGGGAGCACCGCAGTAACGGTTTCGTTTGTCGCCGCCAACAGCAAGCACGACGTGTCTTTGACCAAGTTAATCGACAAGACCGTAAACGTCGCCGAAGCAACTGCGCGTACATTGCTCGAAGGTCCCGGCCAGTACAGTGCCGCCCTCAAGCGGGTCATCCCTGAAAGTACCCAACTCCGGGGCATCCGCATCGAGAATGGTGTTGTCACCGTAGACTTTACCCAACCATTCGCGTCTGCAACCGACAAGGCAGCGGTGGTGCGGACGGTTGCTAGTACCATGACCACAATCAACGGCATCAAGGCTGTCCAGATCCTGGTCGAAGGTGCACCGTTATCGACCGTGTGGGGGAACGACTACAACAAAAACTTTGAGCGACCTCCCGTCAACGCCGAGTAATCTGTGTGACGAAACGCCCCGTGGCACGTGCCACGGGGCGTTTCGTATTTGGATAAGACTATCAGCTAGCGCTGTAGGTCGGTGATTGCATCAGCGAGCTGTGCCGGGCTCAATGCAAACTCTGGGGTGTCAGCAAACATCAAGAGGTCGAGGACAGATTCGATCACGGTCTCGTCTGTATCCTGTTCTTCCGCTGTGTCGACGTCGTCATCGGCTTCTTCAGGTTGCTCGATGACGTCTTGGTCATCACTATACAACGAATGGAACGCTTTCAACGCCCACCCTGCAAGCGCATCTATGGTGGTTGCCCCACTCAGATGCGCTTGGATAGCCTGAATGATGAACGCCTTCTGTTCGATGATATCGCGATCAGCAAGTTGAGTGGTGGGCAACATAGA
>CANHPK010000241.1 GCA_947462525.1 Roseiflexaceae bacterium
GAATCGCATGGCGATTTCAAAGTGGTACGGAGCGTGGCAGACATTCGTGCCGCCAAAGCAGCGGGTAGCATGAGCGGCATTCTTCATTTCGAAGGTGCAGAAGCCATCGACGGCAATCTGGATGCGCTCGAAGTCTATTACCAGGCGGGTTTACGTTCAATCGGGCCAGTCTGGAGTCGTCCGACGATTTTCGCCGAGGGTGTCCCATTTCGCCATCACCATAGTCCCGATACAGGCCCAGGATTGACCGAAGCAGGGATTGCGCTGATCAAAGCATGCAACCAAAAGAAAATCATGATTGATTTGTCGCATATGAACGAAAAAGGATTTTGGGACGTGGCACGTGTCAGTAGCCAGCCATTGGTTGCCACCCACTCAAATGTGTGGAATTTGAGCCAATCGACCCGAAATTTGACCGACAAACAACTCGATGCCATCAAAGACTCGGACGGCATGGTGGGTCTTAACTTCGCGGTGGTATTCTTGCGCGAAGACGGCAAGCATGACGCCCAAACCCCACTCTCAACAATGGTCGACCACATCGATTACCTGGTCAAGCGCATTGGGATTGACCGTGTTGGTTTGGGTTCCGATTTCGATGGCGCGACGATACCTGCCGAAATCGGAGACGCCGCGGGGCTTCCGCGGCTCGTGGATGCCTTGCGGGCACGTGGGTACGGTGATGCAGAACTCACCAAACTGTGCTTCGAAAACTGGATGCGCGTCTTGACCGCGACCTGGGGCGGCTAAGGTACGGCTGCGCCCCCTCCTTCATCGAAGGAGGGGGTTTTATTTGTTGATTGAAATGCCCGCAACCGTGCTAATCGTTCACCATGGATGGGGTAGAACCGGATGACGAGCACTGCGAGGAACCCACCAACCATCGGCAACGACATCATGAACACACGGAATCCAAGACCAACGCTTGTCGGCTGTGTGGTCAGAAGCGGGTCGTACCCGTACAGATGCGCAATAAACCCAAAATACGTCGCGGTGATAGCTGCACTGAGCGCGTTTGCTGCCCCGCTGACCGAATAAATCATCGCTTCGCGGCGCGAACCCGTGCGCGTTTCGTCTTCGTCGATGACGTCCGCCAGGAGGACATCACCCAAAAGCAATGCCCCAGCAACGGGCATACCGACGATGATCGCCGCTATAATCCCCTCTTCGACGGTACGGACAAAAAACAACGGGACGGCAGCAATGCTCAGTGTCCCATAGACAATGGTCATGCTTGTTCGTGGGTCAAAACGCATGGCGATGAAGCGACGCCAAACGGGCAACATCACTGCAGCACTGACAAATGCCGATGCAAGGACGAGGGTTGTCTGTGCAGCAGTCCCGTTCAAGCTGTACTTCACATAGAAAAACATCCCACTGGTCATGGTGTTGGTCGCCACAAAACGCATCATCTGGGCGAACATGACCGTCAGAAAACTGCGGTTCCGCAAGACGGCGCGCACCCCTTCAAAAAACGGGGTCGTCACCGGGGTGAAACTCGGTTGTTCGTACATCCCACGCAGACCAATTGCATAAGCCACAACGATGGCAAGGGCAAACACAAGCCCCATCACTGGGTAGCCCAGTTGTTCTGCAAGGATTGGAGGGAGCGCACCTGCGACAAACAACCCGACCGTCTGGATCCAGTTCATCCTGACCGCAACATCCACCCGAGATTGGTAACTGGGGAACATCTCGGCCAACAACGATTGATGGCCAGCAACGGTGACTGCGGTCCCCAACCCTTCAAAGACAATAATCGATACCAAAAACCACAGTGCGACACGCACCGGATGTTCTGCAGCATCATAGGGAACCAACCAGATGGCGGCAAACGCGAGGGCAAACGGGATCATCCCGAATCGTATGTACACCAGACGACGACCCCAGCGTGACACGGTCCGGTCCGAGAGGTGGCCGATCAACGGATTATTGAGTGCGTTCCAGATGGCATATACCGTCATAATGGTCGCTGCAGTCGCAGGATTGAGGTTTTTGACATCCGTATAAAAAAACAACACTACTGCAGAAAATGCCTGATACGGGATTGACCCTCCGAGATTTGCGATTGCATAGAGCCAACTCTCGCGCCGTGTTGGTATTCGTCGCACAATACGTTCCTCTCTGATCATTCGTGGACTGTAAAACTCGACCCAGAAATCACAAACCACGCACGACGCCAGGCATCTGCTTCGTGCGCATCAGGCTCATGCCGAAAACGATCGTCGCGCTTACGGATATATTCAGCAACATCAGCACGGACGCGTTCCCATGCCGTCCGTTGCGCAGCGATAAAACCAGGAGGCAGGACGGCTTGTGACGCAAGGAGTCGTAGATGCGGCGCACAAATGCCATGTGAATGGGCCAATGCCGTCTGAAACTGCGAATCATCACACCATGCCTGCACACCAGCACAGACAGCCAAATTGTACCGTGTCATCTCTGTGCAGACGGGACACTTCTTTGGGCGATTGATGCGTGGTTTGGGCCAACGGGGTGCACGTTCGAGTCCATCCAAATCACGCAATAGGTTCGTCATCAAGTCCAGTGCCGTCACTGCTGCGGCAAGCGCATCGCGTGCGTCACGGAGCATTGCGCCATGATGCACACACAACCCGCGTGCGTTGCGGATGTCTGCACGGCGCAGTTCATCGCCCGCACCTTCGGCGCAGAACACCTGGAGCGTCCGTACCTCGGCGTGGCGTACCATGGCGCAGAGAGGACACTCGGGGTTTGTACAGTGCGCACGGAAGTCCGCTAGAATACGGGTATCGCGGCTGGTCATGTAGTACCTATATGTACGTTGGATGTCAATATTGTACAGGATTCTCAATGACTGAAGCTCTCTACATGTCAATCCATGAGCGTTTGACGGTCCATTATGGGTCCCGTCTGTGGCGCCCGGGGCGAAATGGTCTCGATGAATTTATCCTGACTATCTTGTCGCAAAGCACGACCGATCGAAATAGTGGACGGGCATTTGTTTCGCTGCGGCAACAGTACCCTACCTGGCAAGATGTTGCCGACGCTTCCGTCGCAGAAATAGCGCGTACCGTTCGTGTCGCAGGATTAGCACAAGACAAGGCAGAACGTATTCACGCAGTGCTGACGCATCCGGACGTTTGCGGGAACGGATACACGATTGATTTTTTGCGTGACTGGCCACTCGACGATGCACTATCGTGGCTCATGGCCTTCAAAGGGGTCGGCCCCAAGACCGCCAGCTGTGTTCTGATGTTTGCATACGGCATGCCGCTCCTTCCGGTGGATACACATATCCAACGTGTCGCACAACGCGTCGGGTTGGTCACAGGCAAAAGTCCTGAGCGCGCGCACGCCATCCTACATACCATCATTCCCGCTGACATGAAGTATGAAGCGCACATGCACCTTATCCAATTGGGGCGCCAGATATGTCATGCGCGCAACCCAGAATGTACCCGATGCCCATTACACGACATATGCCCCACGGCACCACGAGGTCAGCATGTTCAACATCCATAGCAATATAGCGACGACAAGTAGCGCTGTGACGGTCTGCCTCTGCCTGATTTGTTTGGTGGCGTGGTTGCGTGGCCGACCACTCGGCGGCTCGGTTCCCGTCTTGCATGGTATTCTCGGATTACTGATGCTGAGTGCCGCGGTGTTGGGAATCGTTGGTATGTCCGGCAAAACACTTGCTCCCCTTCATGGAATCTACACGGCTGTGTGGTTCGTCGTGTGGCTGTTCCTGTGGCAAGGTGTCAACCGTTTTGTGCTGAAACACGAACAGGCACGATTCTGGACAGTAGCTTCAGTACTGTTACTCGTGCTCCTCCATCGAATATCGACTACAGGATAATTCAAGAATCCTTGACAGCAAACTGCGAACTATGGTACGTTTGATTGGAGATAAAAACGAAGGGAGAGAACGATGCACACCGCACACGCAAAAGTCATTTGTACTCCCTGTCTGCAGTCGTAGCGCACCTACGAATGCCA
>CANHPK010000242.1 GCA_947462525.1 Roseiflexaceae bacterium
CGGATTGGGGGGCGGTCTACCAGCGCGTCCCAGCACTCTACGCCGGGCTCGACCTCGAAATGCCGGGCAACGGCAATATCCACGCCGCAGCCATAGCAGCCGCGCTCGCCGACGGTTCTCTCCCCGAGGCAGTCCTCGACCAGCGTGTGTCGGCGCTCCTCGATATGATCGAAAAAGCCCTCCCGGCCTTCCAGGATCCCGGCACATACGACCACGCAGCACATCACGCACTCGCTCGCCGCGCCGCGGCCGACGGTGCGGTCTTGCTCAAAAACGACACCCAACTGCTCCCGATTGCGACGACACAACGCATCGCCGTCGTCGGCTCGTTCGCCAAGACCCCACGCTACCAAGGTGCAGGCAGCTCGATGATCAGCCCCCACCAAATCGACACCTTCTATGATGCACTTGTCGCACGTGTCGGCGCCGATGGGAGCGTCAGCTATGCCGAGGGCTACACCCCTCGTGCCACTGCTCCAGACGCCGACCGCATCGCCGCCGCAGTGGCAGTCGCCCGCGCTGCCGACATCGTCGTGGTCTGTGCGGGACTCCCCGATGTCGAAGAAACCGAGGGTCTCGACCGGCAGCACATGCGCATGCCCGAGGCACACAATGCCCTCATTGCTGCGGTCGTCGCCGTCAATCCGCGGACCGTCGTCGTCCTCAGCAACGGCGCACCGGTCGAGATGCCCTGGCACGATCAGGTACCCGCCATCCTCGAAGGCTATCTCGGTGGCCAAGCGGGTGGGTCTGGGTTGGTCGACATCCTCGTCGGCGACGTCACCCCGAGCGGCAAACTGGCCGAGACCATCCCATTCACGCACACCGATCACCCCGCGCATGTCGACTTCCCGGGTTCACCCACCGACGTCGAATACCGCGAGAGCATCTACGTCGGCTACCGCTACTACAACACCGCGCAGACGCCGGTCCGCTATCCATTTGGCTATGGGCTCAGTTACACGACGTTTGCCTATAGCACCGTCACCGTCAACAAACAGTCCGTCGCCGCAGACGACGGTGTCGACGTGGCGCTGACCATCACCAACACCGGTACCGTCGCCGGTGCCGAGATTGTCCAGGTGTATGTCCACGACCAGACCGCGACGGTCTTCAAACCCACCCACGAACTCAAAGCATATGCCAAAGTGCACCTGCAACCCGGTGCATCCCAACAGGTCACCTTCCATCTGCCACGACGTGCCTTTGCGCACTACGACGTTGCACAATCACGCTGGGTGGTCGAGTCGGGTGCATACGACATCCACATCGGTGCCTCGTCGCGCGACATCCGCCAATCAGTGACGATCGACGTCGCTTCGACGGACAGCATTACGCCATCGGCCACCACCGCACCGATGCAGGCATACTGGCAACCGAGTGCGGCCGGGTTCTCGGCAACATCGTTCAGCGCACTCTGGGGCGGACCGGTACCGTCCTCGGCACAGCGACGAGGATCGTTTACTACCAACACACCGATAGCCGACATGCACCAGAGCATGCTTGGGCGCCTCGTACACGCACAGGTCCGCGCGGGGCTCAAGCGTTTTGCATCGAGCGACACCGATGGCCCGACCAATAAGCTCTTCGAAGCAATGGCCGAAGAAGCGCCGTTGCGCGTTCTGCTGATGTCAGGCGGCGGCAAAATCTCGAACACCACCCTCGAAGCCATCGTCGCCTGGGTCAACGGGCACTATCTGCGTGCGATTCGGCTCATCGCAGCCAATCGATTTCGCTGACATCGGGATAACGCACAACACCCACGGCATTGCCGTGGGTGTTGTCTATGTATAGGGTATTAGGTTTTTGATTACGGCAGCAAGACAATCTTGGTGACCGGGGCAGTCCCTGCCAGCAGCTCCTCAAAGGACATCCGGCCGTCCGCCAACGGTCGTTCGACCACCCAATCGGGCGTCGCTTTGACCACGTGCCTTGCAATCAAATCGACTGCGGTCGTAAAGGCTTCGCGGCTATAACAGAAGCTCCCCATCAAGCGGATTTCTTGGCGAATAATGTAATTGGTGGGGATGGCCGTTTCGTCTTCGTGCAGACCCATCAACACCACCGCACCGCCCGGCATAACCGCTTTGATTGCCTGATTCCGGACGACACCGGTGCCGACTGCATCGACCGCGATATCTACCCCGCCCGGGTAGACTGCCAACGTCGCAGCCACCGTATCGGCCGATTTTGCATTAATCGTATGGGTAGCACCCCAGTGTTTGGCCACCTCGAGGCGCGTGTCCGAAATATCGCTGACAATAATCTGCTTGACGCCACGTGCTTTGGCTGCGGCAATCACACACAACCCAATCGGGCCAGCGCCGAGTACCAACAGGGATTGGCCGGCTTGTGCATCGGCCAGCTCGACGGCATGCACGGCACAGGCGAGTGGTTCTGCCAGTGAACCGGCAGTGAATGATATTTTTTCGGGCAAATGCCAGCACAAATCTGCCGGCACAACCACATATTGCGCAAAAGCGCCGGGCAAATGGGCACTCAAAAGTTTGCGGGAACGACAGAGGTTCACCCGACCCGCTTTGCAGCGGTCACAGGTACCGCAGGTCACCAATGGGTTAAACGTCACCCGTTGACCCTGGTGTACCGGGGTGCCGTCCGCCAAGATTCCCCCGCCCGACACAATGGTACCGGCTGCTTCGTGCCCCATGATGAGCGGTGGGACGCGGAGGCTATTGTGCCCCAAATAGCCACTCAGTTCTGAGCCGCAGATGCCTACAGCGCCCACTTTGATGAGGACTTCGTGCGCCTGTGGCACAGGAGTCGGGAGTGTTTGCAGTTCCATCTGATGTGGGCCCAGCCATACCAACGCACGCATTTCCGAAGGGACGGTATGGTTCTGCATGATTCGCTCCTCCGCGCACCGGTGCGCAGTCTCAGTCAGGGTAGTGTACCCATGGCGGGATTATACCACCGCATTGATTCGCACATCAGTGCGCTGAAGGATGCGGTTCGTGATTGTGTTCTGGAGGGAACACGAAGTATTTGAACAACACAAACAGGTTCGCAGCCACCACAAAGACTGCCACCGCCTGCACATACTGATAGGGGTACCCGTACCATTCATAAAACACCGTCAAGAGCATAAAGTTCAGCGTGAACCCAATGGTGTGTGCGATGATATAGCGGAATATCGAGCCGAAGAGGTTCCCGGTATGCGAAAACGTCAGTTTTTTGTTGCCAAAAAAGCCCAGCACCGCCCCCAATACATAGAACGAAGACATCGTAGATTTCGGGTCGACGCCGAGCGATGTCACCAGCAGGAACACACCATATCCCAAAATATTGGTGGTAACGCCCACAATCCCGTAGCGGATCAGCTGCCACAGGGCAATCGGGTTCAATTGTTGTTTCAACACGCTCCAAGCATGTTTCATGATGAATGTTTTGGTTTCAGTTCAACGTACAACACCATCGCCCGTGAGGTCCGTGCAAACACGCTCTGCAGAACATAAAACGGAAAAAGGGTGTATCTGTTCATGACATACCGATAGTACGGAGGGAAGGTCGTTTTGTAGGGGACATTTCGGTGTCCCGTGTCCTTGGTGCGGTCGAGGTACGTCAATGCCAGTTTGTCGGCTTCGTGCTGTTTGACTTGTCGATTCGAAAGCGGCAACAACAGATTCGATAATGGGAACGTCAATCCAGACATGTGTTCTATCTGCCACCCCAGGCGATCCGCGAGGGCCTGCGTCGATGCGTACGAATAGCGCCGGAAGTGTCCAGCGATGTCGTCTTCGATGCCCCAATAGCGCATGTGTGCAGGGACCAAGTGGATCGCAACACCCCCTGCCGTGAGGCAAGCGCGGGCTTTCTCGAAGTATTGTGCTTCGGTGGCGTCGTCGAGATGCTCGATGACCATCGAAGAAATCACCAAATCAACACTCTGTGGTTCGAGTACGAGCGTACAAAAATCTGCTTCGGCCACCGCAAGCGTGCCGCTGCGAATGGCGTCA
>CANHPK010000243.1 GCA_947462525.1 Roseiflexaceae bacterium
CGCAACTCATAATTACTCATTCATAATTCATAATTCTCCTTTCCTGCTTTATAATGTTGCATCGCCGCTGTTAAGGAATGCAATGAACTTTTTTCGCCCTTCACGGACCATCCCGACCACGACGTGGACTGCTACATCGCGCTGGGAATTGACCATTCCACGGTTTTTCATACTCATCGGCGGCCTTTTTCTGTTTGGTCTCGGTGAAGCGTTCTTCATCCAATCAAATTTAGGGAACTCGCCCTGGGCGGTTTTTGCCGGCGGATTGAGCAAAATAACCGGGTATTCGATTGAATGGGCCACATTCGGCATCAGCCTCGCGGTTGTATTGCTGTGGATTCCGCTACGCGAGAAGTTCGGCATCGGTCCCATTGCAAACACCATCGTGGTCGCGTGGGCGATGGGCGTTTGCCGGAGCTTCATCCCATTGAATGCACCGGTAGGCGACCCCACACAGGTCGCTTCGTCCGTAACTGGGGGTGTCTTTTTATTTCTTGGCATTATGTCTATTGGACTGGGTTCTGCGCTGTACATCACCTGTGGGCTTGGGGCGGGTCCACGACAAGGCCTGATGGCCGCGTTGCATCGCATCACTGGACAGCCGGTCAGCCGGATCACAACGGCTCTCGAGGTGACAGTCTGTGTTCTCGGCATCGCGCTCGGTGGCAAATTCGGCATCGGGACGATCCTGTTTGCGTTGCTGGTTGGTCAGTCTGTGGCAATTTGGTTCGGTGTGGTTGGCCGACTCGGTGCGGTCAAAGACACCAAAGACCACAGCGACGATGAGCCCAGCGCCGCAATTGATGGATGAGCGCGCATGACAGCGAAGACAACTCGTATCTGTCCGGTTACTGCGGGATTGGTCGATCTGGATGCGTATGCAGCGGTCGACGGGGGCTGGCGTGCATTGGGAATCAGTGCGCCAGCTCGACGGGCGTTGATCGATGCAGGCTACACACACGTAGACCAACTCGCGGGCGTATCGCGTCAATCCCTCGCCAAACTCCACGGGATGGGACCAAAAGCGTTGCGACTGCTTTCGGACGCAGTGGAACAGAACGGATACCGCTTTGCTGAATAGACGTGATGTCGCAGGTACGATGCAGCGCTTCGCCAGCGCATTCTGTATTGCGTTGGGAATCTTCGCATGCACTGCTTCTGCAACAAACGCACGTACGTTGACGAGTAGTCAGGTCACCAACCAGCGTGCTGCGATGCATACCAGTGCAGTCAACGACATACAAACGTCCAATACGGCACCACACTACACCATTGTGGGCACCGTTAATCCCACAACACGTACATTGAGTGCGACCCAAACACTGGTCTACACCAATCGCACCGCGTCAAAATTGACCTCGATTGGGATGCGCTTGTATGCGAATCTGACGGATGTCGGCGGGCGCACGACGGTGACCAATGTCCGTGTCAACGGTACTGCAGCGACACCGACGTATGGTACGCAGCGATTTTTCTTGTCGATCCCCCTCGCCACTCCGTTAGCAGCGGGCAAAAGTATCTCGATATCCATGGGCTTCACCACGACGGCCCCGACCAACACCGACCCGAATCTTTTTGGGACCTTGGTGTCTGATGGCACGACTTTGTCCATGCCATACGCATATCCCATGGTTGCGTTCCTGCGCGGCGGGGTGTGGGACACTGCGATTCCTGATTCAAAAGGGGACATCGTCACAAACGAGATATCGTTGTATGATGTGCGACTCACCGGCCCGCTCACTGGGTATACCTTTGTATCGACAGGCACTACCACGGCGACAACAAAAACCCGCGACACCCAGACCGTACAAATCTACAGTGGGTTGCAACGTGATTTTGCGTTTGCACTGACCAAGCTCAGCAAAAAATCGCAAACCGTCAGTGGTACCACCATCAACGTCTATGGACCTGCGTCACGCGCAGCGGTGACTACGAGCGCACTCGCAGCTGCTGTTGCTGCGTTGCCTATATTCAATACAAACATCGGTCAATATCCTTACAAGGAACTCGACATTATCAGTGTCGACGCAGGGGATTTCTGGGGCATAGAATTCCCAGGATTCGTCCTCATCGAACAAGATCAGTACACCAATAATCCGAACTTCGAGCCGCTGATTGTCCACGAAGTCGGTCATCAGTGGTTCTACAACGTGATTGGGAACGACGTCCAGCGTGACGCTTTTGTGGACGAAGGACTGACGAACTACACCGAACTGCTCTATAGCCAAGCCCGCAATCGACCGACTGCGGCTACCGAGACACTTACCTACTGGCGTGACGATCTGGCTGCGCTGCGGGCAGCCGGCAACGATGCCGTCGTTGATCAGCCGATGAGTGCAATGACCGACGATCAATATACGACGTTGAGTTATAGCAAAGCGGCATTGTACATCCACGCGGTGCGTCTACAAATCGGTGAAGCGGCATTTGCAACAGCCCTTAAAGGCTATTTCACTGCCAGTAAGTACCGCATCGTCGACGGCCCGGCATTCCGAAGCGCGGCAGAATCAGCCTGCACGTGCAGCCTGACGACACTGTATTCGAAATGGATTCTGCAGAAGTAACTCTTCTTTGGTTCACCAAAAACGTTCACAACACTCCTGCAATTCTTGGTGCGGGGGTGTTGTTTTGTGATGATGTTTCTCACCTCTATCGCCGTAGTGCTTGGTACCGTCCATGATGCCGACGATTCTCCGCTCGGTACCATCATTTGCCACTTGATATACAACAGCTGGTATGGGTTCGATGATTCTCCATAGACTCCTAGTCTGGGGTGTATTGTGTACGTGCCACATTCAAGATTCTGTTCTTGTATGAGGGCATTATGTGTCACGCCGCACAGACAAAAAGCCCCCTCACATCTCGTGATGTGAGGGGGTGAACCAAGAGCGCGTTACGGCGTTGGATATCCAGTCGGCAACGGCGTCTCTGTACTCGGTACGGGGTATGCCGTAGCGGTGTTGGTCGGGGTGCCGACAACGACCGCAGTCTGGGTGAGGCGTAGCGCCGTCGCGGTCTGATTGGCGGAGCGTGCAACGGCGGTCATCGTTTGTACTGCGAACGTCGGTGAGCGGCGTGCCATCCACGTCCGCGTGATAGCGAGCGCGGTACGTGTCCGCGTCATGCTGTTGGTCGGGCTGAGGTAGACCGTCGAAGTCGGCCGCGTCGGGGTAATCGTCGCTGATGGTGTGGTGGTCCGTGTGAAGGTCCGGGTTAAAGTACTCGTCCGTGTCAACGTAAACGTCCGTGTGCTCGTCTCTGTCGGTGGGACCGTCATGGTAAGTGTCGCAGGTATGCGCGTCCGTGTGAATTCGGTAGGAGTACGGGTAAAGGTCGCAGTGGCACTGCGGATTGGGGTTGGCGTAGAAGAAATCAATGGGTCAGGAGTCTGCGTGGGGATTGCGGGGATTCGCGCAGTTTCGTTATACAAGTCACGTATGCGTTGCGCCGACAATGCCTCTTGGTAGATGTAGACGTCGTCTATAGGGTACCGAAGCATGTTACAAAACATCGGCAGCATATATGTACAATCCGTCACCGCCACTCCAGGCACTTGGCCAATGACCACTGTGGTCGCGTAGGTCGCTGGAGTGATTGCTTGTTGTGCAACTTTGTTCCCATCGATATACAACTCCATAAGATTATTGGATATCGCACATGTGTACATATGCCAACCTTGGCTGATCACCATCGAGGTAGCTTCTGCCTTTGCTTCGTATTGAATCGTTCCGCCGGAAGCTATCAATTTTCCGCACCACAAGTTTCCTGCATGCATACGCATCACGATTCCTGTTTGGTCTGAATTAAGACGTGCAAAAACAGAGCCCATTCGTTCCCATGTATAGAGTTCAGAGAGATTCATCCAAAGCGAAAAGGTAAACGTATTGGCGTTTGCGGGCATTGGCATACTGAGACTATTGCCTCGCACAAACCCAAGGTACCCACCGTCATGAGCGTCACTTGA